>NZ_JBFULV010000029.1:0-69777 GCF_054049715.1 Rhizobacter sp. P5_C2
GGCCCCCGAGGCCTGGGAGAGTGCCGCGAAGGCGCGCCGCCGCGTGCTGCTGGGCCTGGTCGCGTTGTCGGCTGCCGGTGCCACCGCGCTGCTGGCCACCGTGCTGCCGCAGCACGAGAGCGCCTGGTTGCGCAACCTGCAGATCGGCCTGTACGCGCTGTTGTTCGCGTGGGTGTCGGCCGGTTTCTTCACCGCGATGATGGGCTTCTGGGTGCTGTGGCGTGGCGACCGGCATGCGATGTCGGCATCGTCGGTCGGCAACGAGCCGATCCACAAGGCCGCGCGCACCGCGATCATCATGCCGATCTGCAACGAGCAGGTCTCCACCGTGTTCGCCGGCTTGCGCGCGACGGTCGAGTCGCTGGCCGCCACCGGCGCGTCCAGCCTGTTCGACGTCTACGTGCTGTCGGACACCAACGACCCCGAGATCCGCGCCGCCGAGCTGGCCGCCTGGGCCGAGCTGCGCGCCGAGAGCGGGCTGGCCGATCGCATCTACTACCGCTGGCGCACCATCCGCACCAAGCGCAAGGCCGGCAACGTGGCCGATTTCTGCCGCCGCTTCGGCAAGGACTACCGCTACATGGTGGTGCTCGATGCCGACAGCGTGATGAGCGGCGACTGCCTGGTGAAGCTGGTGCGGCTGATGGAAGCCAACCCCAGCGCCGGCATCCTGCAGACCGCGCCGCAGGCCTGTGGCCTCGACACCGTGCATGCGCGTTCGCAGCAGTTCGCGGGCCGCGTGGCGGGCCGGCTGTTCACCGCCGGCATGCAGTACTGGCAGCTGGGCGAATCGCACTACTGGGGCCACAACGCGATCATCCGCGTCGAGCCCTTCATGAAGCATTGCGGGCTGGCACCGCTGAAGGGCCGTGGCGGCCTGAGCGGCGAGATCCTGTCGCACGACTTCGTCGAAGCGGCGCTGATGCGCCGTGCCGGCTACCACGTGTGGCTGGTGCACGACCTGCATGGCAGCTACGAACAGCAGCCGCCCAACCTGCTCGAGGAGCTGCAGCGCGACCGCCGCTGGTGCCAGGGCAACCTGCAGAACGCCCGCCTGATCGCCGAGCCCGGCCTGCACGGCGTGCACCGCGCGATGCTGCTGACCGGCGCGCTGGCCTACCTGTCGGCCCCGCTGTGGCTGGCCTTCGTGCTGCTCGGCGCGGGGCTGTGGATGTTCGGCGGCCACCCGGTGTTCGGGGCGACGCGCGAGCTGCCGGTCGAGATGGCGCTGCTGTGGCTTGCCACCGCGGTGATGCTGGCGATGCCGCGCGTGATGGGCGTCGCTGCGATCGTGATGACGAAGCAGCAGCACCGCTATGGCGGCACCGTCGCGCTGATCAAGGGCGCCGTGCTCGAAGGCGGGCTCTCGGTGCTGCAGGCGCCGGTGCGGATGATGGCGCACACGCTGTTCGTCGTCGTCGCGCTGACCGGGCTGAAGCTGGACTGGAAGTCGCCCCCGCGGGAGGCGAGCGACATCGGCTGGGCGGATGCAACGCGCCGCTTCATGTTCATCAGCGGTGGCGTGGCGCTGCTGTCGGCGCTGGTGCTGTGGGTGCAACCGCAGGCCACGCTGTGGCTGGCGCCGATGGGCCTGCCGCTGCTGCTGGCGGTGCCGCTGGTGGTGCTGACGAGCCGCTCGGGCCTCGGCCAGCGCCTGCTGGCCAACAAGCTGCTGCTGACGCCGGAAGAGCATTCGGCGCCGACGGTGCTGCGCCGTGCGTGGGCGCATGCGCGCCGCGCGGCGCCGGTGCGCCAGTTCCGCGATGCGCTGAACGACCCGTGGCTGTTCGACGTGGTGCGCGGCGCGATGGGCCCGCGCAACACCAGCTGGGGCAGCCGCGGCAAGGCACGCCGCCTGCTGGTGAAGGGCCTGCTGGCCCAGCACGACACCGAGCGGCTGAGCAAGGCCGACCGGATGCGCTTGCTGAGCGAGCCGCAGACGATCGTGCGGCTGCGCGATCAGCTGGCGGCCAATGCGAGCCTGGTGCGCAACGAACGTCGCGCGTGATTCACGGCCTGGCGGCACGGGGCGTGCCGTCCAGGTGCCGCCCCCAGGCCCGGCGCAGCTGCAGGTCTGACGCGAACCCCGCGTGCTCCGCGGCCCGCGTGACGCTCGCGCCGCCCGACAAGGCCTGGCGCGCCCGCTCCAGGCGGATCTTCTCCACATAGGTCATCGGCGACACCGCCGCGTGCTCGGCGAACAGTCGCAGCAGGTGGCGCGTCGTCACGTGCGCGGCATCGGCGAGCGACGCCAGCGTCCAGTCGTCGCCGGGCCGCTCGCACACCGCGTCCTGCGCGCGGTGCAGCGCGGGGTGGATGTGGTGCCGGTGCGCCAGCAGCGGTGACAGCTCGGGGTCGTTCGGCGTGCGGCGCAGGTAGACGACCAGGTCCTTCGCGACCCGCGCCGCCAGCGCATCGCCGCAGGCCAGCGCGATCAGGTGCAGCGCGAGGTCGATGCCGGCCGTCACGCCTGCACTGGTGGCGAGCGCGCCGTCGAGCACGAACACGCGGTTGTCGACCACCTGCGCCGCCGGCGCGAGGCGGCGCAGCATCTCGATGAAGGCGTGGTGCGTCGTGCAACGCCGCCCACCGAGCAGCCCGGCGCGCGCGAGCAGCAGCGTGCCGGTGCAGACGCCGATGAGGCGGTGGTCCTCGCCAGACTCCAGAAGCGGGCCGATGTCGCGGCGCAGCCAGTCGATGGTGTCCAGCGTCGCCGCATCGGGCCGGCCGAGCGCGGCAGAAGGCTGGCCGACCACCATCAGCCAGGTCGGCGCTGAGAAGCGCGTCGGCAGCGCCTCGAGCCCCGCCACCTGCAGCCCCACCGAACTCGCGGCCTGCGCCTGCGGCCCGACGAAGCGCAGCCGAAAGCGTTCTGGCCGGCCCTGGTCCGCGAGGTGCGTGTCGGCCAGTCGGAACGCCTCGGCCGGCCCGGCGACATCGAGCAGCAGCGTGCGCGGCGGCACGACGATCGCGACATCGACGCGGTTCATCGCTGCTCGGGTGGCACGCCGCGCAGGCGTTCGCGCAACGCGGCCTGCGTGGCGGGGTCGACCGGGCGGTGCTTCACCGCCGTCTCGGCGGGGTAGCGGGCCAGGTGGTTGCCGCCTTTCCAGTCGGTCACCGGCCGCACCGGGCGCGGCACGAAGCCGCCGCCGCAGTTCGGGCAGACATTGCCGAGCACGCCGCCGACGCAGTTCGCGCAGAAAGTGCATTCGAAGCTGCAGATGCGCGCATCGATCGATTCCGGCGGCAGCGCGGTGTTGCAGTGTTCGCAGGTGGGGCGGAGTTGGAGCATGGCGGGCCTTCAAGGAAGCAGATCAGCACGATAGCCGGCGATGCACCGGCTGTCGCCGCGGCTGTCGACCGGAATCGATCAATTCCGGACAGGCGGGTCCGTGACCGGAAGCCGCTGCAGCTGCATCGCCGCCAAGGTCGCATACAGCGGTGCGCTGATCCAGCGCGACACCAGGCTCGCCACCAGCGCCGCCGCCATCAGGCTCAACACCATCGCATGCCCGTCGACCATCTCCATCACGATGATGAAGGCCGTGATGGGCGCCTGCGTCACCGCTGCCAGGAACGCCGCCATGCCCATCGCGATCAGTGCTGCCGAGGCAGCGTGATCGCCGGTGAGCATCGCCACGTCGCTGCCGATGCCCGCGCCGATCGTCAGCGATGGCGCGAAGATGCCGCCCGGCACACCGCAGGCGGCCGAGATCCAGGTGCTGATGAAGCGCAGCACCACCACGAGGCCCGGCGCGTGCGCCTCGCCGGCCAGCAAGCCCTGTGTGAAACCGTAGCCGCTGCCGAAGGTCGCACCGGTGGTCACCCAGCCGATCAGCGCCAGCACCAGTCCGCAGGCCGCCGCGAAGCGCACCGGGTGGACACGCTGCCAGCGTCCGATGCGGTCTTCACGCGGCGACAGCGAGGTGATCAGCAGGCGCGAGAACAGCCCGCCGGCCAGTCCGCACAGCAGCACCACCAGCAGCCCGGGCCACAGCAGGCCTAGCCCCATGGCCGGCACGTGGATCACGCCGAAGTAGGTCGAGTTGCCGAACACCGACACCGCCATCAGGCCGGCCAGCACGATGGCGACGATGATCAGCCCGCTGCTGCGTTGTTCGATGCGGCGCGAGAGTTCCTCGATCGCGAACACGATGCCGGCCAGTGGCGTGTTGAATGCCGCCGCGATGCCGGCGGCGCCCCCCGCCACCAGCAGCGCGTGCGAGGTGATGCCCGAGCCTTCGGGCAGCCAGCGCTTCGCGCTCTGCATGATGCCGGCGGCCACCTGCACCGAGGGTCCCTCGCGGCCGATCGACAGGCCGCCCAGCAACCCGGCCGCGGTCAGCAGGACCTTGGCAAGGCTCAGCTTCAGCGAGACGAACAGGCCGAGCTGCTGCGGCGGCGTCTGCGTGGCCAGCCCAGCCATCACTTGCGGGATCCCCGAGCCCGCGGCGCCCGGTACGTGGCGCCGCGTCACCCACACGATGGCCGCTGCACAGGCCGGCATCCAGACGAAGGGCAGCCAGGGCTGCCAGGCCGTGATCGCCGTGAAGCCGCGCAATGCCAGGTCCGACAAGGCCGTGAAGCCCACCACCGCCAGCCCGGCCGCCGCTGCGTACGCCAGCACGACGGCACGCGCCAGCCAACTGCGCCAATCCGACAGCTCCTGGCGGACCGCGTCGACGAAATCCGGATGCGGCTGCAGTGGCTCCATCAGTGGGCGTCGGCCGCTCAGCCTGCCAGCCCGCGCACCGCCGCTCCCGCCGCGTCGCGTGCCTGCTCCCACACCTGCTGCTTCCACTGCGGCGTGTCGATGTAGAACGCATCGCGGGTCTGGCGCTTGATCTGCGCCTGCTGCTCGGCCGGCGCCTCCGGGTGGTTCTCGACCCACTGGTCGGCGCGCAGCGCCTCGATCATCTGCATGATCGGCAGCGTGCCGTACTCGAGCGCGATGCCGGTGTACTCGGCCTGCGGGCATTCTTCGTAGGCCGCGCTCCACATCAGCCCGGTCAGCAGCGCCGAGCTGGAGCTGCCGTCGTAGATGGAGGTCACGCCATCGCCCCACCAGGCGCGGGCGCGGGCCAGCGCGGCCGCATCGTCGCGGCACGCGAAGATGCGCTCGCCGACGCCCATCGGCCCGAGCCCCGTGTGCAGGTCGATCCAGCCAAGCTTGGCCGCCCGCTGCCCGTGCTGCTGCAGCACGTGGCGCAACGTCACCTGGCTCCAGGTGGGATTACGCCCGCCGTAGAACAGGCCCTCGGGGTGGTCGTACTGCCCGCCGGACACGGCGGCCTGCAGCGCTTCCATGCCGCGCTGCTGCACGAACTGGCCGATGCGCATCATCACCTCGGGCGACGGCGGCCAGGTCGGCGGCACCAGCAGCCCGGCCAGTTCGTCGTAGCCGGGGTTGGCCGGCAGCGGACGGCTGAAGTCGTGGAAATTGCGGTTCAGGTCGACGTTCTCGTGCGTGGTGCGGCGCCACCACGAGAAGCCATAGGGGTTCAGCGCGTGGATGTAGAGCACCGCCACGCCGGCCGCATGAGCGGACGCACGCCACGCGGCATCGCCCAGCAGCCCGACCTGGATGCCCGAGCCGCAGAAGCCCTCGACACCATGGCAGGCGCTGCTGATGATCAGCAGCTTCGCCGCATCGGCCGGGCCGTCGCGCACGATGTCCATCGCGAGCGTCTCGCCGTCGCGGCCGAGCAGCGGGTGCACATGGGTCTCGACATCGAGCTCGGCCGCCTCGGCCGCGGCCAGGAACTTGCCGCGCGCTTCGGCGTAGGTCTGCGCAAAAAATGCTTCGGTGCTCATCGTGCCGGCCTCAGCGCCGCGGCTGCGAGAGCCACTGCTCGGCGAGGCGCACCCACAAGGTGGCGCCGAGCGGGATCAGGTCGTCGTTGAAGTCGTAGCTCGGGTTGTGCAGCATGCACGGGCCCATGCCGTGGCCGCCGATGCGGTGGCTGCCGTCGCCGTTGCCGATCAGGAAGTAGCAGCCCGGCTTCTCGAGCAGGAAGTAGCTGAAGTCTTCGGCGCCCATCGTCGGCTCGAACTCCTGCACGTTCTCGGGCCCGACCACGTCGGCCATCACGCCGCGCACGAACTCGGTCTCCACCGGGTGGTTGATGGTCGGCGGGTAGTTGCGGGTGAATTCGAACTCGCAGCCGGCATCGAAGGCGGCGCACAGGTTCTCGGTCACCTCCTTCATGCGCTTCTCGATCAGGTCGAGCACCTCGAGCGTGAAGGTGCGCACCGTGCCCTGGATCTCGACGCTGTCCGGCACCACGTTGGTGGCCTCGCCGGCATGGATCATCGTCACCGAGATCACGCCGGCGTCGATCGGCCGCTTGTTGCGCGTGATGATGGTCTGGAAGCCCTGCACCAGCTGGCAGGCGATCGGCACCGGGTCGATGCCGTTGTGCGGCATCGCGGCATGCGAGCCCTTGCCGCGGATCACGATGCGGAACTCGTTGCTCGACGCGAAGCACGGGCCGTTCTTCAGCGCGAACTGGCCGACCTTCATGCCGGGCCAGTTGTGGGCGCCGAACACCGCCTCCATCGGGAACTTGTCGAAGATGCCGTCCTTGATCATCTCGCGCGCGCCGCCGCCGCCTTCTTCAGCCGGCTGGAAGATCAGGTAGACGGTGCCGTCGAAGTTCCGGTTCTTCGACAGGTGCTTCGCGGCCGCCAGCAGCATCGCGGTGTGGCCGTCGTGGCCGCAGGCGTGCATCTTGCCGGCGTGGGTGCTGGCATGCGCGAAGCTGTTCTTCTCGGTCATCGGCAGCGCGTCGATGTCGGCGCGCAGGCCGACGGCGCGGTCGCTCGTGCCGCCGGTGCCCTTGACGATGCCGACGACGCCGGTGGTGCCCAGGCCGCGGTGGATCGGGATGCCCCAGTCGGTGAGCGCCTTCGCGATGACGTCCGCGGTGCGCTTCTCCTCGAAGCACAGTTCGGGGTGGGCATGGATGTCACGTCGGATCGCCGTGACGGCCGCGGCATCGGCCAGGATGGATTCGATCAACTGCATGGAAACGCTCCAGCTCGTGCGAAGCGATCCAGTTTACTCGTGGCCCTTGTCCGACGGGGCCACCCCGAAACTCAATGCCGGACCTTCAATGCCGGACCTTGCCTTCAGCCGTCAGGATCGTCATGTCGACGTACTTCGAGCCGGCGTGCGAGCGGTCGGTGAAATCGATGAAGAAGCCGCCGAGGTTCAGCTCCGGCATGTTCTCCAGTGCCGTCACCAGCGTCTCCGGCGTCACGTTGTTGCCGGCCTGGCGCAGCCCCTCGATGATGGTGCGCGCCGCGACGAAGCCTTCGATGCCGCCGTAGTTGGGCTCGAACTTCGCGCCCAGCGCCTTGCCGGCCGACAGGTAGTCGGCCGAGATCGGCACCGTCGCGCTGAACGGCAGCGGCATCACCTGGCTGATCGCGACGCCGCGGGCGTCCTGGCCCAGTTCGGCGGCCAGCGCCTGCGTGCCGACGAACGACACGTTGTAGAAGCTGCCGCTGAAGCCCTGCTTGCGGGCCGCGCGGATGAACGCGGCGCACGACTTGTAGGCGCTGATCAGCACGATCGCGTCGGGCTTGTCGGCCAGGATCGTGCCGACGGCGGCGTCCACGTTCACCGTGTTGCGCTCGACCGTGCCGAGGCCCACCGCGGCGAGGTTGTGCGCCTTCAGCGCCGCGGTCATGCCGTCGAGGCCGGCCTTGCCGTAGCTGTCGTTCTGGTAGAAGACGCCGATGCGCTTCATGCCGATCGAGGTGATCTGCTTGACGATCTCGGCGGTCTCGTCGTTGTACGACGCGCGCACATGGAAGGCCATGCGGTTGAACGGCGAGCGCAGCGCCTCGGCGCCGCTGTACGGAGCGAAGAACGGCGTGCGCGCCGCGGTCGCGAGCGGCAGCGCGGCCACCGAGGTCGGCGTGCCGATGTAGCCGAACAGCGCGAACACGTCGTCCTTCAGCAGCTTCTGGGTGTTCTCGGCGCAGCGGTCGGGCTCGTAGCCGTCATCGACGCTGCGCAGCTCGATCGTGCGGCCGTTGATGCCGCCGCGCGCATTGACGCGTTCGAAGGCGAGCAGCGCGCCTTCCTTGTAGCGCTCGCCCAGCGCACTGGCCGGACCGGAGAACGCGGCCGACTGGCCGAGCACGATCTTGGACGAGGCGGCGGTCGCCAGCTTCGGAAAGGCCAGGGCCACCGGGGCCATCGCGCCCAGGCGCAGCAATTGACGACGTTTCACAGAAACTCCAAACGATTGAACAGGGATCAGCGGCGGACTTTGCCGTCTTCGGTGAGCATGGACACGTCGACAAAACTGGACGCAACGTGGTCCTTCGGTCCGAAGTGCACGTTGAAGCCGCCGAAGTTCGCGTTCTGGATCGACTCCAGTCCGGCGATCAGCGCGTCACGCGATGGCGCGCGGCCGGCGCGCTTCAGGCCCTCGGCGAACACCTTCGCCGCCAGGTAGCCTTCCATGCTCGAGTAGTTCGGCGTCGCGTCCCCGCCGGCCTTGGCCACCGCTTCGAGGTACTCGCGCGAGATCGGCGTGGTCGTCGAGAACGGGAACGGCATCACCTGGCTGATCATGATGCCGCGGCCTTCCTTGCCGAGCTCGTCGGCCAGGGCCTGCGTGCCGACGAACGACACGTTGTAGAAGGTGCCGCCGTAGCCGGCCTTGCGGGCTTCACGGATGAACGCCGCGCACGACTTGTACGCGCTGATCAGCACCACCGCATCGGGCAGCTTCGCGACGATGTCCTTCACCGCCTGGCTTACCGCGACGGTGTTGCGCTCGACGGTGCCCAGCGCCACCGGCGCGAGGTTCAGCGGCTTCAGCGCGCGTGTCACGCCTTCCAGGCCTGCCTTGCCGTACGCGTCGTTCTGGTAGAACACCGCGATCTTGTTCAGGCTCAGCTGGGTCAGGTTCTTCACGATCAGCGCGGTCTCGTCGTAGTACGACGCCCGCACGTGGAAGATCGACTTGCTGAACGGCTCGCGCAGCGCCTCGGCACCGGTGAACGGCCCGAAGAACGGCATCTTGCTCTCGTTGACCAGCGGCAGCGCGGCCAGCGAGGTCGGCGTGCCGACATAGCCGAACAGCGCGAACACGTCTTCCTTGATGAAGCGGTCGGTGTTGGCCTTGCAACGGTCCGGCTCGTAGCCGTCGTCCAGCGTCTTCAATTCGACGGTGTGGCCGTTGGCGCCACCGGCGGCATTGAAGGCATCGAAGAACACGCGCGCGCCGCGGTTCATCTGGATGCCCAACTGGGCGGCCGGGCCGGTGAAGGCGGCGGACTGGCCCAACACGAGCCGACGGTCACTTTGTGCCAGCGCAGGCAACGCCAACATGGCGCTGCCGGCGGCAACACCTTTGAGAAGTACACGACGTTTCATGGGGCAAGTTCCGTTGACAAATTTGTTGCAGCTTGTTACGACTCGGCGGGCCGTTTGCTGGGGCGTAAGGATATCCGTCCATATCGGTACAAAGGGCGCGGTTCCTTACCAAGCAGGTACATACATCCGGAAGCTTGTGCAATAGTGCCGCGATGAGTTCACGAACTGTTGCGGCTGCGTGCCCGCATGACTGTCCAGACACCTGCGCCATTCGCGTGACCGTTGAGAACGGTCGCGCAATTCGCATACAAGGCGACCCCGATCACCCGACCACGCACGGTGCGCTGTGCACCAAGGTGTCGCGCTACACCGAACGAACCTACAGCCCGGACCGTGTGCTGCATCCGCTGAAGCGGGTCGGACCGAAGGGCAGCGGGCAGTTCGAGCGCGTCAGCTGGGATGAAGCGCTGTCCGACATCGCCGCGCGCCTGGGCGAAATCGCGTCGCGCGCGCCGCAGGCCATCCTGCCGTACAGCTACGCCGGCACGATGGGCCTGCTGCAGGGCGAGAGCATGGCCGGGCGCTTCTTCCACCAGCTCGGCGCCTCGCTGCTCGATCGCACGATCTGCGCGTCGGCCGGCGCTGAAGCGCTGATGGCGACCTACGGCGGCAAGGTCGGCATGCACGTCGAGCACTTCGCCGAGAGCAAGCTGATCGTGATCTGGGGCAGCAACTCGATCGCATCGAACCTGCATTTCTGGACCTTCGCGAACGCGGCCAAGCGCAACGGCGCGAAGCTCGTCTGCATCGACCCGCGCAAGACCGAGACGGCCGACAAGTGCCACCAGCACATCGCGCTGCTGCCCGGTACCGACGGTGCGCTCGCGCTCGGGCTGATGCGCGAACTGGTCGTCAACGACTGGCTGGACCATGACTACATCGAACGCCACACCGAAGGCTGGCCGGCCCTGCGCGAGCGAGCGATGGCCTGGACGCCCGAGCGCACCGCCGAGACCTGCGGCATCAGTGCCGACGAGGTGCGCGGCCTGGCCCGCGACTACGGCACGACCCAGCCGGCCGCGATCCGCCTGAACTACGGCATGCAGCGGGTGCGCGGCGGCGGCAATGCGGTGCGGCTGGTGGCGATCCTGCCGTGCCTGACCGGCGCGTGGCGGCACCGCGCGGGCGGCATGCTGCTGTCGGCATCGGGCTGGTTCCATCCCGACAAGGCGGCGCTGCAGCGCCCCGAGCTGCTGGCCGGCCGGCGCCCGCGCACCATCAACATGAGCACCATCGGCGACGACCTGCTGCGCGACAGCTCGGCGGCGTTCGGCCCGAAGATCGAGGCGCTCATCGTCTACAACAGCAACCCGGTCGCGGTGGCGCCCGAGTCGCCGAAGGTCGTGAAGGGCTTCCGGCGTGACGACTTGTTCACCGTCGTGCTCGAGCACTTCATGACCGACACCGCCGACCATGCCGACTACGTGCTGCCGGCCACGACGCAGCTGGAGCACCTCGACGTGCACACCAGCTACGGCCACACCTACGTGCTGATCAACGAGGCGGCGATCGCGCCGGTCGGCGAGGCAAAGCCGAACACGCAGATCTTCCGCGAGCTGGCCGCGCGCATGGGTTTCGATGCGCCGTGCTTCAGCGACAGTGACGAGGCGCTCGCGCGCCAGGCCTTCCGCCACGATGTCGTCGACTTCGACGAGCTGCGCGAGAAGCACTGGGTGAAGCTGGCGATCGCGGACGCGCCGTTCGCCGACGGCGGCTTTCCGAGCGCGAGCGGCCGTTGCACGATCGACGCGCCGGGCTGGGGCGTGCCCGACCATGTGCCGAACTACGAATCGGCCAGCTCGACGCCCGAACTCGCGCAGCGCTACCCGCTGGCGATGATCTCGCCGCCGGCGCGCAACTTCCTGAACTCCAGCTTCGTCAACGTGCAGAGCCTGCGCGACATCGAGGGCGAGCCGGTGCTGGAGATCCACGTCGACGATGCGCAGCGGCGCGGCATCGTCGGCGGCGAGCTGGTGCGGGTCTTCAACGACCGTGGCGAGTACTGGTGCAAGGCGGTGGTCAGCCAGCGCGCGCGGCCCGGCGTCGTCAACGGCCTGGGCATCTGGTGGCGCAAGCTGGGCGTGCGCGGCAGCAATGTGAATGAGCTGACGCACCAGCGGCTGACCGACCTCGGCCGTGCGCCCAGCTTCTACGACTGCCTGGTCGAAGTGTCGCGCGGATGATGCAGGCCGGCCGCGAGGCCGGTGATGGGCTTCACGTTTTCCCGCGATGTATTTGGCGGTGTCGCGGCCGGGACAGGTGTACTGCCGTGCTGCCCCGAGAGTGACTGCTTTTCGCCTGGAGTCGTTGCGATGAAGCGTCGGTTGTTCTTGCGTTCGTGTGTTCAGGGTGTGGCGGCGGCGGGCGGGGTCGGCTGGGTGCAGGTCGCGCGTGCGGCCGACGAAGGGCTGGGTGCGGGCCAGGTCACGCTCGGCAGTTCGGCCGCGCTGAGCGGCATCCTGGCCGGCTCGGGTCGTGACCAGAATGCCGGCATCTCGGCCGCCTTCGGGGCGATCAACAAGGCCGGCGGCATCCACGGCCGCGAACTGCGCTTGCTGATGAAGGACGACGGCTACGTGCCGGCGCGCACCGTCGAGAACGTCAAGCAGATGATCGAGGGCAACACCGCGTTCGCGCTGATCTCGTGCATCGGCACCGCGAACAACGCCGCCATCATCCCGGCGATCGAGCAGGCCGGCGTCCCGTATGTCGGGCCGATCACCGGTGCATCGTCGCTGCGCCAGCCGGGCCAGCGCAACGTCTTCCACGTGCGGGCGAGCTACACCGACGAGGTGACGCGCGTGACCCAGCAGCTGGTGGCGATGGGCCTGAAGGACATCGCGCTGGTCTACCTCGACAACCCGTTCGGCAAGGAGGTCGCGAAGGACGCGACCGCCGCGCTGCAGGCGGCCGGGCTGCAGGCCGTGACGACGCTGCCGGCGGCGGTGGACGGCTCCAACGTGGCACAGGTCGTCGAGCAGCTGCTCGCGGCCAAGCCCAACGTGGTGTTCTTCGGCACGACGGGCACGACCAGCACGGCGCTGATGCTGCAACTGCGCGCGCGCATGGCCGGGCTGCCGATGGTCGGGCTGTCGGTGTCGGTGATTTCGTCGGAGCTGTCCAAGCTGGGCGCCGCGTCGCAGGGCATCGCGCTGTCGCAGGTGTTTCCGGATGCGGTGTCGCCGAAGCTCGAATCGGTGCGCGGCTACCAGGCGGCGATGCGCGCGATCGGCCGCGAGGAGTTCGGCGCCAGCAGCTTCGAAGGCTATGTCAACGCGATGGTGGTGGCCGAGGGGTTGCGCCGCGCCGGCCGCGAGGTGACGCGCGACAAGCTGCGCCTGGCGCTGACCGGGCTCAAGCAGCTGAACCTGGGCGAGCTGTCGCTCGGCTTCGGCGGTGCGGCGCCGTTCGTGGCCTCGCGCTACGTCGGCCTCGCGGTGCTCGGGGCCAACGGGCGGCGGCTGAGCTGAGCCTAGCCAGCTCGCCTAGACTCGCGCGATGCGAGTTTCGGTGAAGAAGAAGTGGGCCTTTGTCGTGGGTGTGGTCGTGCTGCTGGGTTCGCTCAGCGGCTGCGGCTCGGTGCGCTACCTGGCGCAATCGGTCGGCGGCCACCTGAGCCTGCTGAACCAGGCGAAGCCGGTCAGCGACTGGATCGCCGACCCGGCCACCGCCGAGCCGCTGCGCGAGCGCCTGCAGTTGACGCAGCGCATGCGCGACTACGCGGTCAGCGAACTGAAGCTGCCCGACAACGCGAGCTACCGGCGCTATGCCGACCTGCACCGCAACGCCGCGGTGTGGAACGTGGTGGCCGCGCCCGAACTGAGCCTGCAACTGAAGACCTGGTGCTACCCGGTGACCGGCTGCGTCGGCTACCGCGGCTACTTCGACCAGCCGGCCGCCAACGCGCAGGGCGACGAGCTGCGCGCCGAGGGGCTGGAGGTCAGCGTGTACGCGGTGCCGGCCTATTCGACGCTCGGCAAGCTGCCGGGCGGCTTCTTCAGCGACCCGCTGCTGAACACCTTCATCCGCTGGCCCGAAGGCGAACTGGCGCGGCTGATCTTCCATGAGCTGGCGCACCAGGTGGCCTTCGCGAAGGACGACACGATGTTCAATGAATCGTTCGCGACCGCGGTCGAGCGCATTGGCGGCACGCGCTGGCTGGTCGAGAAGTCGACGGCCGCGGCGCGCGACGAGTACGAGCGCTACGACCAGCGGCGCCAGGAGTTCCGCGCGCTGACGATGCAGGCGCGCAGCGACCTCGACGCGATCTACCGCAGCGGCCGCAGCGATGCCGACAAGCGCGCCGCGAAGGCCGAGCGCATGGCGACGCTGCGCGCCGACTACGCCGCGCTGAAGGCCGGCGCGTGGGGCGGCTATGCCGGCTATGACGGCTGGTTCGAGCGCGCGAACAATGCGTCATTGGGCGTGCTGGCCGCCTACAACGAGCTGGTGCCGCAGTTCGAGCGCCTGTTCGAGCGCGAGGGCCGCGACTTCGATCGCTTCTACGCCGAGGTGCGGCGCATCGCCGCGTTGCCGCGCGACGAGCGGCGCGCGACACTCCAGTCCGCCGGCGCCGCGACGGCAACCCCATAAAGACCCGAGGAGACCGACATGCCCGACATCCACATCCACCGCGACCACGACCTGGGCCTGGCCCGCGCGCGCGAGATCGCGTGGAAATGGGCCGAGGAGGCCGAGAAGAAGTTCGAGATGGAATGCACCGTGATCGAAGGCGAGGACACCGACACGGTGGAGTTCAAGCGATCCGGCGTCAGCGGCGAGCTGGTCGTCGCGGCCGATCACTTCGACCTGCAGGCGAAGCTGGGTTTCCTGATGGGCGCCTTCGCCGGCACGATCCAGGGCGAGATCGAGAAGAACCTGGATGCGCTGCTGGCGGGCGGCAAGGCGCCGGCGAAGAAGGCTGCTGCGAAGAAGACCAAGGGCCGTTGATAGGTAACGCCGATGTGCTGATCGTTTTCCGATAGATATTGGATCTGACGCCCACGGCGCTTTGCTGACAGAATTTTGACCTCGTCGGACAGAGCAGCACCGACACCGAGCATCCGGCCCCTGGAAGTAAGCCCGCCACCATCCGGCGGTGTCCGAACCCAGGGGCCTTTCATTTGGGTCGAGACGATGAGAGTCGCCGTGCTGGTGGATGCTGCGTTCTTTCTCCGACGCTATTGGAAGCTCGTTCCCGGCGGCAAGGATCACGATGGTCAGCAAGTGGCGGCGGCGCTGCATTGCTGGGCATGCGATCACACCGAGTTCAGCGCGATGGGATCGAAGATGCGCGAGTCGAACGAGTTGTATCGGCTGTTCGTCTATGACTGCCCACCCTTCGCGGGCAAGCTTCAGAATCCGGTGAGCAAGCAGGTTGTCGATTTCTCCAAGTCCACCGTTGCCATCTTTCGTACCTCGTTCCACGATCACCTGAAGCGGCTGCGCAAAGTCGCGCTGCGCCTGGGGCAGATCAGCGATGTGCGTCACTGGACGATCAAGGCCGAGGCGATGCAAGACATCGTGAAGGGGAAACGGATGCACGGCACGCTCGGTCCCGATGACGTGCAACTTGACGTGAAGCAGAAGGGTGTCGACATGCGCATCGGTGTCGATGTGGCATCCCTGGCCTACAAGAAACTCGTCGATCGGATCGTGCTGGTGGCTGGCGATGCCGACTTCGTTCCGGCTGCGAAGCTGGCGCGGCGTGAAGGCATCGACTTCGTGCTTGACTCGATGCATGCCCACATCAGTGACTCGCTGTACGAACACATCGACGGGCTCGTCAGCATGGCACCGGCGCCGACGGCAGCCGCGGGCCATGAGCAGGCTGCCAAGCCTTACCCGGTGAACTACTCCTCTGGTATCACGGCCGGAACGCCAGATGGGTGAGGATCAGCCGGCCCCGGCTGGCACGGCACGCGACGCCACCTTGTCCGCATCGAACTGCCGCGGCACCCACCGATCCCGCCACCGCATGAACGGTGTCTCGACCAGCCTGAACAGCAGCCACCCACCCAGCAGGCACGCCGCCGAGATCACGGCGACGACCAGCGGCGCCGGCAGCACCCACGGCTTGAGCTGGCGGTTCACGATGAACGCGATCGGCTTGTGCGTCAGGTACAGCGCGTACGACCACAGCGCGAGCGACGCCGCGCCGGGCACCCGCCAGCGCTGCAGCGGCGAGCCGCGGCTCAGCGCGCTCAGCAGCAGCAGCGCCCAGGCCATCGCCATCAGCGAGTAGCCGAAGCCGCTCATCAGGTAGCCATACCCGTAGCCGTCGATCTCGTAGAAATTCATCAGGCCCCACAGCATCGCGAGCGTCGCGGCCAGCCCGGCCGCGAACAGCGCGTTGCCGTGCTGCGTGATGCGCGCCCAGGCCTGCGGGTGGCCGTTCTTCAGCAGCGCGAGCGCGACGCCGGGCAGGAACTCGTCGAGCCGGGACAGCGAGCCGTAGTAGACCGTCGGGTAGTAGCGCGCGATCGCGCCGCCGGCCTCGCGGCCGTACTGCAGCCACAGCGCGGTACGCCAGGCGATCGCGGCGAGCACCAGGGCGCCGATCAGCGCCCATGCCAGTGCCCGCTGGTGCCGCAGCCGCGTCACGGCCCACAGCGCCAGCGGCAACCCGAGGTAGAACTGCTCCTCGATGCACAGCGACCAGGCGTGCGAGAACGCGGTGCCCGGCTGCAGCTCGATGTTCTGCGTGAAGCTCAGGAAGCGCCACAACGGCGGCGGCTCGCGCCCGCCCATCACCGCCGGGAAGGCGAAGTACAGCGCCAGCACGACCCAGAAGTTCGGCAGCGTGCGCAGCGCGCGCCGCGCATAGAACGCGCCGAACGACAGCCGCCGACCCGAGAGCAGCGCGCCCAGCAGCTGGTTGGCGATCAGGTAGCCGCTCAGCACGAAGAACAGGTCGACGCCGGTCCAGCCGACCGCGCTGGCCCAGCCGAAGGTGTTCTCGCCGCTGACGAACACCCGGTAGTGGTAGGCGAAGACCCCGAGGATCGCCAGCGCCCGCAGCGTGTCCAGCCCGGGCTGGCGCTCCCGCGTCACTCTTTCAGCGATTCGATCAGGTCGACGTACTCCTGCATCGCCTCGTCGCCCGACTTGCCCTTCACCGCATCCCAGGCGTCCCACTTGGCGCGGCCGACCATGTCGGTGAAGCCGGGGCGCTTGCCGTCCACGTCGCCGCTGCTTGCCTGCTTGTACAGCGCGTAGATCTTCAGCAGCGTCATGTTGTCGGGCTTCTCGGGCAGGTTCTTCGAGTCGGCCACGGCGGCTTCGAACTGGGTCTTGAGGTCGGCCATGAAGGTCTCCGGTGATGCGTGGGTGAAAGTCGGCATTGACGCGGCGAATGTTACCCATCATCGTGCCCCGCAGAACAAGACACGCCCCCAGGAGACCCCGACGATGCCCACCTCCCCCCACGCCGCAACCCAGCGCATGTCGCGCGTCGACACCGCCTGGCTGCGCATGGACAACGACGTGAACCTGATGATGATCGTCGGCGTCTGGCTGCTGCAGCCGGCCATCACGCACGCCGCGCTGTGCGAGCGCGTCGAGGACAAGCTGCTGAAGTACGGGCGCTTCCGCCAGAAGGTGGTGGAAGACGCGATGGGCGCGAGCTGGGTCGACGACCCGGCCTTCGACCTGCAGCACCACGTGCTGCACGAGCCCTTGCAGCGTGCCCGCGGCCAATCCGCGCGTCGGGCGCTGCAGGAGCGTGTCGCCGAGTTGAGCAGCACGCCGCTGGACCGTGCGCACCCGCTGTGGCAGTTCCACCTGATCGACGACTACGAAGGCGGCAGCGCGCTGATCGCCCGCGTGCACCACTGCATCGCCGACGGTATCGCGCTGATCTCGGTGATGCTGTCGATCACCGACGGCGGCCAGGATCCGCCGCCGCGCCGCACGCGCGGCAAGGCCCTCGACGACGACAGCGATGCTGACTGGCTGTCCGATGCGGTCGTCAAGCCGCTGACCGACCTGACCGTCAAGGCGATCGGCATGTACGGCGGCGGCATCGCGAAGTCGATGGAGATGCTGGCGAATCCGCAGCAGCCGCTGCTGGGTTCGCTCGACATGGCGCGCACCGGCTACCAGGTGCTCAGCGACGTGGCGGCGCTCGCGCTGATGCCCGACGATTCGCCGACCTCGCTGAAGGGCACGCCGGTCGGCCGCAAGCACGTGGCCTGGGGCGAGCCGATCCCGCTCGACCAGGTGAAGGCGATCGGTCGCGCGCTGAATTGCTCGGTCAACGACGTGCTGCTGGCCTGCGTGGCCGGCGCGATCGGCGGCTACCTGCGCGCACGCGGCGAGAACCCCGACGGGCAGGAGATCCGCGCGATGGTGCCGGTGAACCTGCGCCCGCTCGAGAAGGCGCACCAGCTCGGCAACCGCTTCGGGCTGGTGCCGCTGGTGCTGCCGATCGGCATCGCGAACCCGGTCGAGCGCGTCTACGCGGTGCGCGCGCGCATGACCGACCTGAAGGGCAGCTACCAGCCGCTGCTGGCGTTCGCGGTGCTGTCGGTGGCCGGGCTGCTGATCAAGCCGGCCCAGGATGCGCTGCTGAACCTGTTCGCGAAGAAGGCGACTGCGGTGATGACCAACGTGCCGGGGCCGGCCGCGCCGCTGAAGTTCTGCGGCTCGACGCTGCGCCAGACGATGTTCTGGGTGCCGCAGTCGGGGCACATCGGCGTGGGCGTCAGCATCCTGAGCTACGGCGGCGGCGTGCAGTTCGGGCTGGTGACGGACGATGCGCTGTGCAAGGACCCGCAGGCCATCGTCGAGCGCTTCGAGCCCGAGTTCGAGAAGCTGTTGATGGTCACGCTGATGCTGCCCTGGGAGTGAGGCATCCGGGCTCCGTGCATCCGGGCAGGCGGTCGCCGCGTATGGAATGGCTTCACCGGTGCTTTCCAGGAGATTCCGCATGTCCGCTTCGTCCACGGCCCGTGTCGTCAACTGGGTCGAGCAGGGGCTCGTGCCCGACCGCGTTGTCCGGCTCGGCATTCGCCGCCTGCTGAAGGAGCGCCTGCACGAGATCCGGGCCGATGACGTCGCCGCGTCGGCCGAACTCACGGCCGAGTTCATCGCCGGAATGCGGCGCGCGCCGCTGGCCCTGCTGCCCGAAAAGGCCAACGAACAACACTACGAACTGCCGGCCGCGTTCTTCGGCAGCGTGCTGGGCAGCCACCGCAAGTACAGCAGCTGCTGGTGGGGCGAGCCCGCCGACGCCGCCATCGCCACGCTGGACGCCGCCGAGGCCGCCGCGCTGACCCTCACCTGCGAGCGCGCCGGCCTGTTCGACGGGCAGGACGTGCTCGAACTCGGCTGCGGCTGGGGCTCGCTGTCGCTGTGGATGGCCGAGCGCTTCCCGGGCAGCCGCATCACCGCGGTCTCCAACTCGCACTCGCAGCGCGCCCACATCGTGGTCCAGGCGGCGCAGCGCGGGTTGTCGAACCTGCGCGTCGTCACGCAGGACATGAACGAGTTCGACCCGATGGACTTCGGCATCGTCGACCGCTTCGATCGCGTGGTGTCGGTCGAGATGTTCGAGCACCTGCGCAACTGGCCCGAGGCGTTCCGCCGCGTCGCCGGCTGGCTGCGGCCCGGCGGGCGCTTCTTCATGCACGTGTTCGCGCACCGCAGCACGCCGTATGCGTTCGTCGCGCGCGATGCGAGCGACTGGATGAGCGAGCACTTCTTCGCCGGCGGCATGATGCCGAGCGACGACCTGGCGCTGAACTTCCAGGACGACCTGCGGCTGCTGCAGCGCTGGCGCTGGGACGGCAGCCACTACCAGCGCACCGCCGAGGCCTGGCTGCAGAACATGGACGCCCGCCGCGCCACGCTGCAGCCGGTGTTCGACGCCTGCTACGGCGCGCAGCAATCGGCGCTGTGGTGGGTGCGCTGGCGGCTGTTCTTCATGTCCTGCGCCGAGCTGTTCGGCCACGATGGCGGGCAGCAGTGGTTCGTCAGCCATGCGCTGTTCGAGCGCCGCGCATGACCGACCTGCTGCCGATGGCGCCATGGGGCCTGGCGGCGAGTGCCACGCTCGCAGGGGTCGCGTGGGCGGGCAGCGTCGTGCGCCACGATGCGAGCCTGGTCGACCGCTGGTGGTCGGCATTGATCGCAGCCTCGGCGCTGGCGTATGCCGTCGTGCTGCCGGCTTCGGGCTCGCGCGCCCTCGCGATGGGTGCGCTGCTGCTGGTGTGGGCGCTGCGGCTGGCGATCTACATCAGCTGGCGCAACTGGGGCCATGGCGAAGACCGCCGCTACCAGGCGATCCGTGCGCGCAACCAGCCGAACTTCGCGTTCAAGAGCCTCTATCTGGTGTTCGGGCTGCAGGCGGTGATCGCGTGGATCGTCGCGATGCCGTTCGTCGTCGGCCTGGCGGCAGCGGTGCCGCTGGGCCTGCTGGATTTCACCGGCATCGCCGTCGCCGGGTTCGGCATCGTCTTCGAGGCGGTCGCCGATGCGCAGATGGCGCGCTTCCAGGCAGACCCGGCGAACCGGGGCCAGGTGATGGACCGCGGCCTGTGGCGCCTGAGCCGCCACCCGAACTACTTCGGCGAGGCCTGCACCTGGTGGGGTCTGTGGCTGATGGCGGTGCCGGCCGGCGGCGCCTGGAGCATCGTCTCGCCGCTCGTGATGACGACGCTGCTGCTGAAGGTGTCCGGCGTCACGCTGCTCGAGCAGGACATCGGCGAGCGCCGCCCCGCCTACCGCGACTACATCCTGCGCACCAGCGCGTTCGTGCCGTGGTGGCCGAAGCGCTAGTCAGCGCCGGAACTTGCCGTCCGGGCCGATGATCGACAGGTCGGCGAAATCGAGCCCGGTGTGGTCGGTGGTGCTGTAGCTGATGTCCATGCCGCCCACGTCGTAGTGGTTGATGCCGTTCAGCGCGGCCACCAGCCGTTCGCGCGTCGGGTTCGGGCCGGCGCGGCGCAGGCCTTCGACCAGCACCTTCGCGGCGGCAAAGCCTTCCATCATCGCGGGCGAGACGCCGTCGAGCTTGCGTGCCCGCGCGAGTTCCAGCGCTTCCTTGACGAGCGGCGACGCGATCGAGCGCTCGTACGGGAACACCTGCGAGACGATGGTGCCGCGGCCGTAATCGCCCATCAGCTTGATGAAGCCGCTGGACGCGTTGTTCGACAGCGTCACCACCTGCGCCATCGAGCCGGCCTTGCGCAGCGCCATCGTGCCCTCGGCCACCGCGCCGGCCGAGCCGATGAACAGCACCGCCTGGGCGCCGGACTTCGCCACCTGCGGCGCCAGCTGGCTGAAATCGGGTTGGCTGCGATCGAACTTGGCGAGCATCGCCGGGTTCTTGCCGATGGCCTCGAAGCCGGCCACCGCGCCCTGCACCGCATCGGCGCCGAAGCTGTCGTCGACCTGCAGCACCGCGATGCGGTCGACGCTGACCAGGCTCAGGTGGCGGATCATGCGCTCGGCCTCGCGCTGGTAGGTGGCGCGTACGTTGAAGACGTAGGGGTGCACCGGCTTGTGCAGCACCATCGCGCCGGTCGACGGCGCGATCATCGGCACCCGGTGCTCGGTCAGCAGCGGCAGGAGGGCCTGCGCATGCGGCGTGCCGCGGCCGAGGAACATCGCCAGCACGTGCTTCTCGACGATCAGCGTCTTCGC
Organism: Rhizobacter sp. P5_C2; assembly: GCF_054049715.1. Lineage (NCBI taxonomy): Bacteria > Pseudomonadati > Pseudomonadota > Betaproteobacteria > Burkholderiales > Sphaerotilaceae > Rhizobacter > Rhizobacter sp. P5_C2. Next base: position 21,047 of record NZ_JBFULV010000029.1, read on the forward strand.
GTTCTCGGCGCTGAGCGCCGGGTCGAACTGGTCATCGGCGGAGACCAGCTGGATCGGCTGGCCGTGCACGCCGCCCTGGGCATTGATCGAGTCGATGTAGAGCTTCGCGCCGTCGGTGTTCTCCTTCACGCCGGCCGCCACCGGCCCGGTGAAGCCGGCGGTCTGTCCGATCAGGAGCTGGGCTGCGGCGGGGGTGCCGATCGACATCATCGTGGCCGCGAGGGCCAACGCACCGAGGTACTGCTTCATCAGGTGTCTCCGCTCTGTTCGTGAAACTCAAGGAAATCCATGGTTTCACGGGCAGGGCGGGCGTGCCTGCGTGCAGTACGCCTGTCTGCGCGTCACGCCGGGGCTGGCGTGACGTGCTGCGCGGAGCGCTCAGCGGCGGAACTTGCCGTCGGCTCCAATGATGGAGAGATCTGCAAAATCGAGACCGCTGTGGTCGGTCGTGCTGTAGCTGACCTCCATGCCGCCGATGTCGTACTTGTGCAGGTTGTTCAGCGCCGCGAGCAGCCGGTCGCGCGTCGGGTTGCCGCCGGCGCGGCGCAGCGCCTCGACCAGCACCTTCGCGCCGGCAAAGCCTTCCATCATCGCGGGCGACACCGCATCGAAGCCCTTGGCCTTCGCGAGCTCCGTCGCTTCCTTGACGATGGGCGACGCGATCGAGCGCTCGTACGGGAACACCTGCGTGACGATCACGCCGCGCGCGTTGTCACCCATCAAGGTGATGAAGCCGCCGGCCGAGTTGTTCGACAGCGTGACGATCTGCGCCGGGCTGCCGGCATCGCGCAGCGCCTTCGTGCCTTCGGCGACGACGGCGCCCGAGGCGATGAACAGCACGGCCTGCACGTTCATCTTGACCATCTTCGGCACGATCGCGCTGAAGTCGGGTTTCGCGCGGTCGAACTTCTCGACCGCCGCCGGCTGCTTGCCGACCGCGGTGAAGCCGGCCGTGGCGCCGACGACCGCATCGGTGCCGAAGCTGTCGTCGACGTGCAGCACCGCGATGCGCTCCATGCCGATCAGGCTCAGGTGGCGGATCGCGCGCTCGGCCTCGCGCTGGTAGGTGGCGCGCACGTTGAAGATGTACGGGTTGACCGGCTTGTGCAGCACCATCGCGCCGGTCGACGGCGCGACCAGCGGCACCCGGTACTCGGCCAGCAGCGGCGCGATCGCCTGCGTGTGCGGCGTGCCGCGCACCAGGAACAGCGCGACCACGTTCTTCTCGGTGATCAGCTTCTTCGCGTTCTCGGCCGCCAGCTTCGGATCGAACTTGTCGTCCAGCGAGACCAGCTCGATGGGCTGGCCGTTGATGCCGCCGCGCGCGTTCACCGCGTCGAAGACCAGCTTCGCGCCGTCGGTGGTTTCCTTGACGCCGGCGGCGACCGCGCCGGTGAAGCCTGCCGTCTGGCCGATCATGATCTGGGCGGCCGCACTGGCCGCGAGGCTGGACAAGGCCAGCGCGCAAAGAAGCTTCTTCATGGAGTCTCCGGTTTTATCCCTGGGGCATGGGCCGCGGGCCGTGTCGACTCACTGTCCCGACGGCGCACGGCAGGGCGGGATGTTTTCACATGTAACGACTGCGCGAGCACGTCAAGTGGACGAAATGTCCACCCAGTCGCGTTCGGCGCGACTTAGTTCGCGGTCGGCCCGTTTTCGTCGTCGCCCGTCAGCTCCGGGTCATCAGGGCGCCACTGATCCAGCACCGTGCGCAGGCTCTCGAACTGCATCGGCTTGGTCAGGTGCTCGTCCATGCCGGCCTCGAGGCTGGACTGCCGGTCGGCGGCCAGCGCATGCGCGGTCAGCGCGACGATCGGGAACGGCCGCAGCGTGCCGTCGGCCTGCAGCGCGCGCAGCCGGCGGGTCGCCTCGACGCCGTCCATGCCCGGCATCTGGATGTCCATCAGCACCAGGTCGGGCGCCTTCTCGAGGCAGTGCGCGAGCGCTTCTTCGCCGCTGGCGGCGACGCTGACCTTCATGCCCAGCACCATCAGCATCTCGCGCGCGACCAGCTGGTTCAGCGGGTTGTCCTCGACCACCAGCACGTGCATGCCGGGGCGCATCGGCGTCGACGGCTCGGGCCGTGCCGGGGCCGGGCGCGCCTCGGCGCTGGCGACGGTGCGCAGCTCGGCTGGCGTCAGCGGCTTCAGCAGCACCGCCATGCCGCTGCGCGCGGCCCGCTCGAGCAGCACCGGTTGGTGGAAATCGGGGCGCAGCAGCAGCGTGACGCGCGTGCCCTCGGGCAGCGCGCGGCGCAGCGCTTCCAGGTCGCTGGCGTCGTCGAGGCCGTCCTCGGCCAGCACGATGCAATCGGGCGCGCGGCCGCCGAGCAGCGCGCGCCGCGTGGCCTGCGCCAGGTCGGGGATCAGCTCGGTGGTCCAGCCCAGGCGCTCGATGCGGCGCGGCAGCCACGGCGAGGTCGTCGCGTTGCGCACCACCAGCCAGGCGTGGCCGGGTGCGTGCGGCGCGGGCGCCGGCTGGGCCACCGCCGCGAGCCGCAGCTCGACGGTGAACACCGAGCCGCGGCCGGGCATGCTGCTGGCCGTCACGCGGCCGCCCATCAGCGCGGCCAGCTTGCGCGCGAGCGACAGCCCGAGCCCGGTGCCGCCGTGCTGGCGGCGCGCGCTGTTGTCGCCCTGCTCGAAGGGCCGGAACACGCGCTCGAGGGTGGCGGCGTCCATGCCGGAGCCGGTGTCGTGCACCTGGATGCGCAGCAGCCACGGGCCGTCGGGCTGGGCGCGCAGCTCGGTGACCAGCGCGACATGGCCGTGCGCGGTGAACTTCACCGCATTGGCCAGCAGGTTCGAGACGATCTGGCGCACGCGCGCCGGGTCGCCCTGGAACTGCGTCTGCTCGCCGAGGTAGTCGTACAGCATCGTCAGGCCGCGGCCGTGCACCTGCGGCATGAAGCCGCGGAAGGTCTCGGCCAGCAGCTGCGAGAGGTCGAAGGTTTCGAGCCGCAGCGCGAGTTCGCCGGCCTCGGCGCGGGCGTAGTCGATCACGTCGCCGATCAGGCGCAGCAGCGACTGGCCGGATTGCTGCGCCAGTTCGAGGTAGCCACGCTGCTCGTTGTGCGTGGCCAGGCGCTGCGCCAGTTCGGTCATGCCGAGCACCGCGTTCAGCGGCGTGCGCAGCTCGTGGCTCATGTGGGCCAGGAAGGCGGCCTTGGCCTGGGTGGGCGCGGCGTCGGTGTCGAGTTCGCGCAGGCTGCCGGTGAGCCGGGTGGCCGCGGCGCCGCTGTCGACCGTGGCGCGCATGCGCACCTGGAACCAGCGCAGGCTGCCGTCGGCCGTGCGCAGGCGCAGGCGCCCGTCGACGGTGTGGCCCGGTGCGCGCGTCGCGGCGCCGCACAGCGCATCCCAGCGCGGCAGGTCGGGGGGGTCGATGCGTGTGCGAATGGCGGACGGGTCGTCGGCCAGGTCGGCGCCGAGCAGCTCGCGGCAGCGCGGCGAATGCCAGGCGCGCTGCGGTGTCGGGTGCAGCGTGCGCTCCTGGGAGATTCCTGGCGTGAGTTCGTGCTCCCACACGCCCTCGCCGACGACATCCATCAGCCGCGCTGCGCGGCCGCTGTCGGGGGGGAGGGGTGGAATCGGAGGTACTGCTGATGCTTTCATGGCGCCACACGCACACGGCACGCGTGAAGCGTCGCGCATGGTAGCCAATGGACTCCGTCTGGGCAATGCGCTTCGCGTGTTCGATGTGTTGCACCACGTCAGCGGGGTTGCTGACGGCTACTGACCAATGGCCCGCCGGCGTGCTCACCCGGCCTGGCTCCCTAGAATCTTCGGCTCCGCATTCCGAAAGCCCTCCCCATGTCCGATGTCGTCCCCGATGACACGACCGGCGTCATCCGCATCCGCGGCGCGCGCCAGCACAACCTGAAGAACCTGGACCTCGACATCCGCACCGGCGAGATGACGGTGGTGACCGGGCCCTCGGGCTCGGGCAAGTCGAGCCTGGTGTTCGACACCTTGTACGCCGAGGGGCAGCGGCGCTACGTCGAGACTTTCAGCGCCTACGCGCGGCAGTTCCTCGACCGGATGGACCGGCCGGCGGTGGATCGGGTCGACGGCGTGCCGCCGGCGATCGCGATCGACCAGACCAACCCGGTGCGCACCTCGCGCTCGACGGTCGGCACGATGACGGAGCTGAACGACCACCTGAAGCTGCTGTACGCCCGGGCGGCCGCGCTGTTCGACAAGCAGACCGCGCAGCCGGTGCGGCACGACACGCCGGAGACGATCTATGCGGAGCTGATGAGTCGCACGGCGGCGAGCGACCCGCGGCTGGTGGTGACCTTCCCGGTGGAACTGCCGGCGGTGACGACGCCCGAGGAGATCGAGCAATGGCTCGCTGCCAGCGGCTTCACCCGCGTGCAGGCCGAGCGCGAGGTCGCGACGCCGACCGGGCCGCGCAAGGTGCTGGACGTCGTGGCGGACCGCTTCCGGCTGCAGAACACCGAGAAGGTGCGCGCGGTCGAGGCGATCGAGACGGCGCTGAAGCGGGGCAGCGGGCGGGTGAATGTCTATGTGGTGGCCGAGGAAGGCGAACCGACACTCTGGCGTTTCTCCACTGGTTTGCACTGCCCCGACAGCGACCTGCGCTACAGCGAGCCGCAGCCCGCGCTGTTCTCGTTCAACTCCGCGATGGGCGCCTGCGAGACCTGCCGCGGCTTCGGGCGCGTGATCGGTGTCGACTGGGGCCTGGTGATCCCGGACCACCGCAAGACGCTGCGCTCCGGCGCGATCAAGACCATCCAGACGCCGGCCTGGAAAGACTCGCAGGACGACCTGCTGAAGTACGCCGCCGAGGCCGGCATCCCGCGCGACGCCGCGTGGTCGCAGCTCAGCGAGGCGCAGCGCGACTGGGTCATCAGCGGCTCGCCGCACTGGAAGGGCAACTGGAACAAGCAGTGGTACGGCATCAAGCGCTTCTTCGAGTACCTCGAATCGAAGTCCTACAAGATGCACATCCGCGTGCTGCTGTCGAAGTACCGCAGCTACACGCCCTGCACCACCTGCGGCGGCGCGCGCCTGAAGACCGAGGCGCTGCTGTGGCGCCTGGGCAGCAAGCCCGACGCCGACGGCGTGCTGCCGCCCGGGAAGCGCTTCCTGCCGCAAGGCACCACCTGGTCGCGCGACCAGCTCGAAGCGCTGCCGGGCCTGACGGTGCACGACCTGATGCTGATGCCGATCGAGCGCATCCGCCGCTTCTTCGACGGCATCAGCTTGCCCAGCACGATGCTCGACGACGCGCTGAAGCTGCTGCTCGACGAGATCCGCACGCGCCTGAAATACCTGTGCGATGTCGGCCTCGGCTACCTGACGCTCGACCGCCAGAGCCGCACGCTGAGCGGCGGCGAGGTGCAGCGCATCAACCTCACCACCGCGCTCGGCACCTCGCTGGTCAACACGATGTTCGTGCTCGACGAGCCGAGCATCGGGCTGCACCCGCGCGACATGAACCGCATCGTCGAGGCGATGCACCGGCTGCGCGATGCCGGCAACACGCTGGTGGTGGTCGAGCATGACCCGGCGGTGATGCTGGCCGCCGACCGGCTGATCGACATGGGCCCCGGCCCCGGCGAGCGCGGCGGCAACATCGTGTTCGACGGTACGCCGGAAGAGATCCGCCATGCCGACACGCTGACCGGCGCCTACCTCGGCGCGCGCAAGCAGGTCGGCCTGGGCGGGCTGAAGCGGCTGGTGACCGACGCCACGCCTAAGCTGATCCTCGAAGGCGCGCGCGACCACAACCTGAAGAACGTGACGGTCGAGTTCCCGCTGCAGCACCTGGTCTGCGTGACCGGCGTCTCCGGCTCCGGCAAGAGCACGCTGATGCAGGACGTGCTGTTCCCGGCGCTCGCGCGGCATTTCGGCAAGGCCACCGAGACGCCCGGCGAGCACGACCGACTGCTCGGCGCCGACTGGCTGACCGACGCGGTGTTCGTCGACCAGTCGCCGATCGGCAAGACCGCGCGCTCGAACCCGGCCAGCTACGTCGGCGCGTTCGACGAGATCCGCAAGCTGTTCGCGCAGACGCCGCTGGCCGGCCAGCGCGGCTACGGCGCCGGCATGTTCAGCTTCAACGCCGGCGACGGCCGCTGCCCGACCTGCGGCGGCTCGGGCTTCGAGCACGTCGAGATGCAGTTCCTGTCCGACGTGTACCTGCGCTGCCCCGATTGCGACGGCCGCCGCTACCGTGGCGAGATCCTCGACGTGAAGATCGAGCGCCGCCTGCCGGGCGAGGTCGCGCGCGAACTGAGCGTGGCCGACGTGCTGGAGCTGACCGTCAGCGAGGCGGTGCAGATGTTCGCGCAGGACCGCGAGGTGCTGCGCGTGCTGCAGCCGATCGTCGACGTCGGCCTCGAGTACGTGAAGCTGGGCCAGCCGGTGCCGACGCTGTCGGGCGGCGAGGCGCAGCGGCTGAAGCTGGCCGGCTTCCTCGCCGAGGCGGCGCAGACGACGACCGCGAGCCGCCAGCCGGTCGCGAAGAAGGGCACGCTCTTCATGTTCGACGAGCCGACCACCGGCCTGCACTTCGACGACATCGCGAAGCTGATGCGTGCGTTCCGCAAGCTGCTGGACGCCGGGCATTCGCTGGTCGTGATCGAGCACAACCTCGACGTGGTCCGCGCGGCCGACTGGCTGATCGACCTCGGGCCGGAAGGCGGCGAGGGCGGCGGCCTGGTGGTGTGCACCGGCACGCCGGAGGACGTGAAGCTGCACCCGACGTCGCACACCGGCCGTGCGCTGGCGGAGTACGACGTGTCGATGCGCCTGGGCGAGCACAAGGTCGAGGAGGGCGTGCCGCTGCAGTACCTCGTCAAGAAAGCCCGCGACGTGAAGCGCGATGAATCGATCCGCATCGTCAACGCGCGCGAGCACAACCTGAAGTCGCTGGACGTCAGCATCCCGCGCGGCAAGTTCAGCGTGGTGACCGGCGTCTCGGGCTCGGGCAAGAGCACGCTGGCCTTCGACATCCTGTTCAACGAGGGCCAGCGCCGCTACCTAGAATCGCTGAACGCCTATGCGCGCAGCATCGTGCAGCCCGCGGGGCGGCCGGAAGTGGACGCGGTGTACGGCATTCCGCCGACGGTCGCGATCGAGCAGCGGCTGAGCCGCGGCGGGCGCAAGAGCACGGTCGCGACGACCACCGAGGTGTGGCACTTCCTGCGGCTGCTGTACGTGAAGCTGGGCATCCAGCACTGCGTGAACGACGGTGCGCCGGTGCGGCCGCAGAGCGTCGAGAGCATCGCCGCGCAGCTGCTGCGCGACCACCAGGGCGTGCACGTGGGGTTGCTGGCGCCGCTGGTCGTCAACCGCAAGGGCGTCTACACCGACCTCGCGAAGTGGGCCAAGGCGCGCGGCCACACGCACCTGCGGGTGGATGGCGATTTCCTGCCGGTCGATCCATGGCCGCGGCTCGACCGCTTCAAGGAGCACACCGTCGAGCTGCCGGTCGGCGACCTGGTGGTCGGCAAGGACAACGAGGCCGAGTTGCGCACGCTGCTGGCGCAGGCACTCGATGTCGGCAAGGGCGTGATGCACCTGCTGAGCCCGCTGAAGGGCCTGCGCGGCGCGATGCTGGCCGGCACGCCGACGCGCAAGCTCGGCGAGGTGAAGGTGTTCTCGACCAAGCGCGCCTGCCCGGTGTGCGCCACCAGCTACCCCGAGCTGGACCCGCGCATGTTCAGCTACAACAGCAAGCACGGCTGGTGCACCACCTGCGTCGGCACCGGCCTGGCGCTGACGCGCGAGCAGCGCAAGGCGTACGACGATTCGGTGCAGGACGACGACAACAAGGGCCGCGAGCAGAGCTTCCCGTCGGAGGAGGCGGAAGTCGAGGGCGTGATCGACGAGCCGTGTCCCGATTGCGGCGGCACGCGGCTGAACCCGGTGTCGCGCGGCGTCACCTTCGACACGCATTCGATCGCCTGGATCGCGCAGTGGTCGGTGACCGATGCGCGCAAGTGGGTGCAGGCCTTGAAGCTGCAGGGCCGCGATGCCGAGATCGCACGCGACGTGGTCAGCGAGATCGCGAGCCGGCTCGAGTTCCTCGAGGAGGTGGGCCTCGGCTACCTGACGCTGGACCGCGCGGCGCCGACGCTGTCGGGCGGCGAGGCGCAGCGCATCCGGCTGGCGGCGCAGCTGGGCAGCAACCTGCAGGGTGTGTGCTACGTGCTCGACGAGCCGACCATCGGCCTGCATCCGCGCGACAACCAGATCCTGCTCGATGCGCTGCACAAGCTGGGCGACAAGGGCAACACGCTGGTGGTGGTGGAGCATGACGAAGACACCATCCGCCGGGCCGACCACATCATCGACATCGGCCCGGGGGCCGGCAAGCGCGGCGGCCGGCTGGTGGCCGAGGGCACGGTGGCCGATCTGGCGAAGCACCCCGATTCGGTGACTGGCCGCTTCCTCGCGAACCCGCTGGTGCACCCGCTGAAGGCGCGGCGCGAGGTCGAGGCCTTCCTGGCGTCGGTGGCGAGCAAGGTCGCGAAGGAAGGCGAGGCGAACCGGCTGCTGACGATCCATGGTGCGTCGCTGCACAACCTGCAGCAGGTGACGGTCGACGTGCCGCTGAAGCGGCTGGTGGCGGTGACCGGCGTCAGCGGTTCGGGCAAGTCGACGTTGGCGCGCGACGTGCTGCTGGCCAACCTGCAGTTCATCAACGTGCGCGGCGGCAAGCCGAACTGGCAGGGCTGCGAGAAGATCGACGGCTGGGGGTACATCGACCGCGTGCTCGAGGTCGACCAGACGCCGATCGGCAAGACGCCGCGTTCGTGCCCGGCGACCTACATCGGCTTCTGGGACACCATCCGCAAGCTGTTCGCCGACACGCTGGAGTCGAGGGCGCGCGGCTACCTGCCGGCGCGCTTCAGCTTCAACACCGGCGACGGCCGCTGCCCGGCCTGCGAAGGGCAGGGCATGCGCACGATCGAGATGAGCTTCCTGCCCGACGTGAAGGTGCCGTGCGACGTGTGCCACGGCCAGCGCTTCAACGCCGAGACGCTGGCGGTCAGCTGGCGCGGCAAGAGCATCGGCGACGTGCTGCAGATGGAGATCGACGAGGCGGTGGAGTTCTTCGCGTCGATGCCGAACATCGCGCACCCGCTGCAGCTGATGAAGGACGTGGGCCTGGGCTACCTGACGCTGGGCCAGCCGTCACCGACGCTGAGCGGCGGCGAGGCGCAGCGCATCAAGCTGGTGACCGAGCTGACCAAGGTGCGCGACGACGTGGGCCGGCGCGGCAACAAGGCGCCGCACACGCTGTACGTGCTCGACGAACCGACGGTCGGGCTGCACATGGCCGACGTGGAGCGGCTCATTCGGGTGCTGCACCGGCTGGTCGATGGTGGGCACAGCGTGGTCGTCATCGAACACGACCTGGACGTGATCGCCGAGGCCGACTGGGTCATCGATTTGGGGCCTGAGGGTGGTGTGCGCGGCGGCACGGTGGTGGTGAACGGGGTGCCGGAGCTGCTGGTCAGGACGAAGGCGAGCCACACGGGGGCGGCGTTGAAGCCGGTGTTGGCTCGGACGTAGGCGCGGAAGGCGCGGGTGGGGAGTCTGTGGCTCGCCGGTCGGGTCGGTCATCGCCCCTGGCGGGGCGATGACTTCCCTCCGCTGACTGATTTCGCGGCCCGTCGCCCAAACTCCCGCCACTCACTTCGTTCGTTGTGGTCAAACAGTGGGCGACAGTCAGTTCACGAAGCGTGCTGGCGCACGCGGGCCACGAAATCAGCCAGCTCCGGCGACCCGCCCTGATTGGCGCTCCACAGACTCCCCACCCGCGCCTCTGGCCACCGCTCTGGTCTCTTGTGAGATGACAAGCGAACAAGTGGGGATTGGGCCCGGATTCCGCTTCGCTGCATCCGGGCGTGACTGCTGTAGTCGGGTTCTCGTGTGCCACCACCCGATCGGACTGAGATATCGATGCCTCGACTGGCTCACGCAGGATGTGCGCAGAGAGGGACAGTGCTTCCATCAAGCGAAGATGACATCAACCCTCATTTGTTCGCTTGTCATGGCTGAAGAGCCAGGGTGGTGCACAAGGCGCGGGTGGGGAGTCTGTGGAGCGCCAATAGGGACGGGGCGCCGGAGCTGGCTGGTTTCATGGCCCCGCGCGAAGCGCGATCGTGAACTGACTGTCGCCCACTGTTTGACCACAACGAACGAAGTGAGTGGCGGGAGTTTGGGCGACGGGCCATGAAACCAGTCAGCGGAGGGGAGTTGACGCGCCTCCAGGCGCGGCGACCGCACCGGCCGGCGAGCCACAGACTCCCCACCCGCGCCGTCCGCACCAATGCGCGCGTTCAACCCTCGACCAGCCGATTGCGCCCCAGCCGCTTCGCCTCGTACAAAGCCGCATCGGCCCGCTCGACCAGCTCGATCGCGTTGTCGCCCGATTGCGCGACGGCGAGCCCGAGGCTCAACGTGACCTGCAGCCCCGCCGCGATCGCGCTCCACGGATAAGCCTGCACCGCGCTGCGCAGCCGCTCGCAGATCTCGTGCGCCGTCTCGCGCGGCGTGTCGACGAACACCAGCACGAACTCCTCGCCGCCCCAGCGGCCGAGCAGGTCGCGCGCCCGCGTCTTGTCGCCGAACAGCCTCGCCACCGTGCGCAACACCTCGTCGCCGACCGCATGGCCGTGGCGGTCGTTGACCTGCTTGAAGTGATCCAGGTCGGCCATCGCCAGCGCCATCGGCTGGCCCTGGCCGCGCGAGCGTTCGATCAGCAGCGGCAAGGTCGCGTCGACATGGCGCCGGTTCGCGAGGCCCGTCAGCGGGTCCTCGAGCGTCTCGCGGTGCAGCTCGGCGGTGCGCTGCTCGAGCAGCTCTTTCTCGGCCTCCAGCTGCTGCGTGCGCAGCCGCTGCAACTCGGCCTCCAAGCGCGAACGCTCGCCGTCCATCAGCGCGCGCTCGACATCGATGCGGTTCACCATCAGCCGCGCCTGCGCCTTGCTCTGCAGCGCGACGCGCTGCATCTCGATCTGGTGGTGCGCCTCGCAGTGCAGCAGCGCCGGCTCGAACTGGCGCGTCGCCTTGTAGGCGCGGTGCAAGGCCGAGTGCACGCGCATGCGGGTGGTCTCGTGGTCCATCTCGGTCAGCGACTGCAGCGTCGCGGTGAGCTCGGTGATGGCTTCTTCATTCCGGCCCTCGCGCAGCAGCACCTCGGCGATGTTGTGCCGCATGCGCAGCACGACCGCGCGGAAGCCGTTCTGCACCGCGCTCGCCAACGCCTCCTGCAGCAGCGCTCGCGCCTCGGCGAACTCGCCGGCCAGCCCGAGCGCCTCGCCCAGGTTGCCCTGCGTGACGCTGACGCGGTAGATGTCGCCATGCCGGCGCGCCAGCGACAGCGCCCGGCTGCCGTACTGGCGAGCCCGCTGGATCGCCTGCTGGCTGGCATCGTCGTCGGCGCGCAGCTGCGCCTGGTAGTAGGCGCTGATCGCGGTTGCGGTGAGGTTGTTCAGCGCCAGCATGCGGTCGCCGTGGCCCCCGTGCTCGCGCGCCATGCCCAGCGATTGCAGCAGGAAGCTCTCGGCCTGGATCGAATCGCCGAGCCGGTCGTAGCAGATGCCGATGCGGTTCAGCGCAACGCCCATCGCCAAGCCGCGATCGTGCTGGCGGGCCAGCTCGAACGACGCGGTGGCGTGCTTCAGCGCTTCTTCCTGCAGGCCGATCTCGCTGAACGAGATCGCCAGCAGGCACAGCGTGTCGCATTGCTCGTCGATGCGCTCGGCGGCCTTCCAGAGCGCCAGCGCCGCGCGCGCCGACTGCACCGAGGGCTCGAACTGCCCGAGCCGCCAGCGGTGGTTGGCCATCAGCGTGTGGATGCGCGCCAGCATCAACGGCTCGCCGACCGCGCTGGCGCCGTTCAGGGCCTGCTCGGCCAGCGCGAGGCCCTGCTGGTGATGGCCGGCGTCGTGGGCGGCCTGCGATTCGGCGATCAGCCTGACGAGGCGGCGGGCGACCGTCTCGGGGCCGGTGGACGTGGAGTGGGGCAAGGCGTGGGCGACCATGGAGGGCCCGATTGTGCGTGGCCCGGCGCGAGCGCGCCAGACACGCAGGCGTCACCTTCGCGACGCCGTCAACTCTTGCGCAACGCGTGCCAGATGCGCCAGCCGAGCAGCACGCCGATGATGGCGGCGTACACCGCGACCTCGGCGAAATTGTTCTTCGCCGCCTTCATCCAGAAGAAGTGCAGCAAACCCAGCAGCACGATCGCGTAGACGCTCTTGTGCAGCGCCTGCCAGCGTTTCGCGCCCAGCGCCTTGATGGCCCGGTTGAACGAGGTGGCGGCCAGCGGGATCATCAGCACGAAGGCCAGGAAGCCGACCAGCGCGAACGGGCGCTTCGGGATGTCGCGCACGATGGCGTCGAGGTCGAGCCCCATGTCGAGCCACGCATAGGCCAGAAAGTGCAGCACCACGTAGAAGAACGCGAACAGCCCCAGCATGCGCCGGAAGCGCGCCAGCGCCGGCTGGTGCGCGATCACCCGCAGCGGCGTCACCGCCAGCGTGATGCACAGCAGGCGCAGCGTCCAGTCGCCGGTCGAGCGGATCAGCGCCTCGGCCGGGTTCGCCCCCAGCGTGTTCATCAGCGCACCGTAGAACAGCCAGGCGAACGGCAGCAGGCCGGCGACGAACAGCAGCGGCTTGGCGGCCGGGTGCAGCAGCGGCGAACGCCGGCGCGGCACGGCGGGGCGGGGGGCGGTGTCGGATGACAGCACGGCGGTCTTCATGGTCGGATCGCGCTCAGAACAGCTTCTTCAGATCCATGCCGGCATAGAGCTGGCCGACCTGGGCTTCGTAACCGTTGAACATCAGCGTGGCGCGCTTCTTCGCGAACAGGCCGTCTTCGCCGATGCGGCGCTCGGTGGCCTGGCTCCAGCGCGGGTGGTCGACCGTCGGGTTGACGTTCGAGAAGAAGCCGTACTCCTGGGCGGCCGCATGGTTCCACGAGGTCAGCGGCTGCTTGTCGGTGAAGCGGATCTTGACGATCGACTTGCCGCTCTTGAAACCGTATTTCCAGGGCACCGCCAGCCGCACCGGCGCGCCGTTCTGGTTCGGCAACACCTCGCCGTACAGGCCGAAGGCCAGCAGCGCGAGCGGGTTCATCGCCTCGTCGAGGCGCAGGCCCTCGACGTAGGGCCACGACAGCACGCGCGAGCCGAGGAAGGGCATCTGCTTCGCATCGCCCAGCGTGACGAACTCGACGTACTTCGCGTTGCCGGTGGGCTCGACGCGCTTGATCAGCTCGGACAGCGAGTAGCCGACCCACGGGATCACCATCGACCAGCCCTCGACGCAGCGCAGCCGGTAGGTGCGCTCCTCCATCGGGGCGAGCTTCAGCAGCTCGTCGAGGTCATAGACCTTGGGCTTCCTGACCTCGCCTTCGATCGCCACCGTCCAGGGCCGGGTCTTCAGCGAGCCGGCGTTGCGCGCCGGGTCGGCCTTGTCGGTGCCGAACTCGTAGTAGTTGTTGTAGCTGGTCACGTCGTTGTAGGACGTGAGCTTTTCCATCGTGATCGCCCCAGGGACGGCGCTGCGCGTGCCCGGCAGCGGCGCCAGCTTGTTCGGGCGGGCGGCCTGCGCCATCGCGTCGCGCGCGGCCCAGCCGGACAGCGCGGCCCCGCCGGCGCCGAGCGCCATCAGCTTCAGCAGCTCGCGGCGGCGCTCGTAGACGGCGCGCGGCGTGATCTCGGACGGCACGGCATGGTCGAAGCCGCGGTTCGGGCGGTGGTGCATGGAAACTCCTGGGGGCGCCGAAGCGCGTTGCCGGTCAGTCGGGCTTGGAGCGGCAGACCTTACAGCCGGTTCCACCGGCCGGCCAAGTCAGGGCAGCTCGCCGAAATTGGTGTCGTCGATCACCGTGCCGAATTGCGTGTCGGAAAACAGCCGCAGCGAATTGCGCGCGGTGCGTTCCCGGAAGCTCTTGCGGGCGAACAGCTTGGCCTGCGCCTCGCCTGGCAAATCGGTGATGTTGATGATGTTGCGCACGATCAGCGTGTCGATCACGTCCTCGATCACGCGGACGAAATCGGCGTCGAGCTTGCCGAAATCGCTGCTGGCCGGCGTGTGGCCGATGAAGGCCAGCAGCTCCGGATGCCCGTCCGCCATGAACTCGGTGCCGGCGCCCGGTTGACGGTGCAGGCTGTCGATCTGTCCGTCGGGTCCGCGTCGGATGTGGGGCATGGGGGCGTTCGCAGTGGCGAGTCGAATGACTATAGTCGCGCCCGCGCCGACCGGGCATGAAAAAGGCCGGTCAGTGACCGGCCCCTGCAGATGAAGCGTGAGATTCGCCGCGTTCAGCGCAGCCCGGCGATGTAGTCGGCCACCGCCTTGATTTCCTTGTCGTTCATCTTCGCGGTGACGCCGGTCATCTGCGCACTGTTCTTGCGCAGCCCGCCGCGGAAGGCCACCAGCTGCGCCTCGGTGTAGTCGGAGTGCTGGCCACGCAGGCGCGGGTACTGGGCCGGGAGGCCGGCGCCGGTCGGGCTGTGGCAGCCGGCGCAGGCCGGAACGGCCCGGTCGGCGATGCCGCCGCGGTAGATCTTCTCGCCGAGGGCGACCGATTCCTTGTTCTTCGCGAAGCCGGGCTTCGCATCCTTCGAGGCGTAGAACGCGGCGACGTTGCGCATGTCGTCTTCGCTCAGCGTCGAGGCCATGCCCTTCATGATCGGGTTGTCGCGCTTGCCTTCCTTGAACTCGGCCAGCTGCTTGACGAGGTATTCAGGGTGCTGGCCCTGCAGGATCGGGTTGGCCGGGCTGCCGCGCGAGCCGTCGGCCGAGTGGCAGGCAGCGCAGACGTTGGTCGAGATGGCCTGGCCTTTCGCGGCATCGGGCTTGGCCTTCGCCGCCTCGTTTGCGGAGGCTGGCACCACCAACGCGGCGGCCAACAACAGACTCGACAGCAAGCTAGCAACAGGCATCATGGCGTGTGGTGTGTGAGGTGGCTGGATGCGTTTTGTGGGTGCAAAACCCGGCGATTTTACAATGCAAGTTTTTGGTGCCTTCCATGACCGACGAAAACAATTCCGGTGCGCCGGCCGCTGACGCGAGCAGCGATGCGGCCGCAGCCGAGAAACTGGCGCTGGCCTGGACGCACACGGCCCGCTTCCTGACGACCGCCAGCCAGCTGAACCAGCTGCCCCAGACCGAGCTGCCCGAGATCGCCTTCGTCGGGCGCTCGAACGCCGGCAAATCGACCGCGATCAACACGCTGACGCAGCAGAAGCGCCTGGCCTTCGCGTCGAAGACGCCCGGCCGCACGCAGCACATCAACCTGTTCGAGCTGGGCCCGAAAGACGCGCCGAATGCGCTGTTCGCCGACCTGCCGGGCTATGGCTACGCTGCGGTGGCGCGCTCGGCCAAGCAGCGCTGGCAGGAGGTGATGGCCAACTACCTGCAGGTGCGCCGCAGCCTGTCGGGCGTGGTGCTGATGGTCGATTCGCGGCTCGGGCTGACCGAACTCGACCGCAACCTGCTCGAGTTCGTGGCACCCCGCGTGGGCTCCGGCGAGGTGCGCCTGCTGGTGCTGCTGACCAAATCCGACAAGCTGAACCGCAGCGAGGCCGCCACCGCGCTGGCGTCCACGCAGGCGGCGCTGGGCGAGCTGACGAGCGAGGACGCCGACATCGGCATCACGCTGTTCTCGGCGCTGAAGAAGCAGGGCGTCGGCGACGCGGCCTGCGTGCTGCGCGACTGGATCGTCCCGTCGCCATGATCGAGACCTTCGACGCGGTGCTGCCGCACGGCATCACGCTGAGCTGCCGGGCCAGCGGGCCGCGCGGCGCGCCGGCGATCGTGTTCCTGCATGGTTTTCCCGAAGGCGCCTTCGTCTGGGACGCGATGCTGCGCCATTTCGGCGACCGCTACCGCTGCATCGCGCCGAACCTGCGCGGCTACGAGCGCTCGTCGGCGCCGGCCGAGGTCGAGGCCTACCGCGCGAAACACCTGGTGGCGGACCTGCTGGCGCTGATCGCGCAGCAGGGCAGCGGCCCGCTGGCGGCGTTGGTCGCGCACGACTGGGGCGGCGCGGTGGCCTGGAATTTCGCGGTGCAGCACCCGCAGGCGCTGCAGCGGCTGGTGATCGTCAATTCGCCGCACCCGGGTGTGTTCCTGAAGGCGCTGCAGACCGATCCGCAGCAGCAGGCGGCCAGTGCCTACATGAATGCCTGGAGCCGCCCCGGGGCCGAGGTGGAGCTCGAGGCCGGCGATTTCGCGCGGCTGTGGGCGGTGTTTGCCCACATGGGCGCCGAAGACCCGTCGCGCCCGGGCGGCGGCTGGCTGACGCCGGCGCTGAAGGAGCAGTACCGCGCGGTGTGGCGGCACGGGCTGACCGGCGCGCTGAACTACTACCGCGCGTCGCCGCTGCGCCCGCCGGCCGGGGCCGATTCACCGGTGCTGGCGCTGAAGTTTCCGCCGGAGTTCGTCACCGTGCAGGTGCCGACGCATGTGGTGTGGGGCGAGGCCGACGTGGCCTTGCCGGCGTCATTGCTGGACGGGCTGGAGGCCTTCGTGCCGAAGCTGACGCTGACCCGCGTGCCCGGCGCCACGCACTGGATCGTGCATGAGCTGCCGGCGCTGGTGGCGGCCGAGATCGAACAGGCGCTTGCTCAGACCACCACGTAGCGGCCTTCGAGCAGCTGCGAAGCCGACTGCAGGTGCTCGCGCAGCATCGGGAACAGGTCCGACGACGACTCGGTCGCGTAGATCTGCCGAGCCCGGTGTGCCGGCGAATACGCGACGTTGACGAGGCAGGCGGCCGGCCCGCTGCAGTACTCCAGCAGCTCCGGCCCGAGGAAGTGAACCGCCCAGCCTTCGGACGATTCGACACCGCCATCGCTGATCCGCATCAATTCGCTGTCCGTCATGTCGCGCCTCGCCGAACTTCACTGACTCTGTTGCCTGACCCTTGCAGCCAGTTTAGGAAGCGCGTCCTCGCTTGACACCCCCCCGAACGCGGCAGGACCGGCGCTGCCGCGTCGGATCCGTCACGGTCGGCCGATGAACAGGTAGAGGCCGGCGGCACCGCGCGGCGCGTAGGTCACGCCGAGGTAGAGCGGACCGATGCCGGTGTCCGCGCCGACGAACAGGCTCATGCCGCTGCGCAGGTCGTTCAGCTTCATCTGGCTGCTGTAGTCCCAGGCGTTGCCGGCCTCCAGCGAGCCGCCGGCGAAGAGCCCACGGGTGAACACCGGCGCGTAGCTCAGGCGCTGGTAGTACGCGAGCCGCCCGAACAGCAGGTAGTTGCCCTCGATCTGACCCGGCAGGTAGCCCGACATCTGCTGGAAGCCGCCGAGCGTGTAGCGGCCGAGCCCGGCGATCGAGCGCTGGTCGGCATGCTGCACCCGCCCGAGCGCGTTCAGCGTGTGCCGCCCCCAGGTGCCGACCGCCGAGCCCTCGCCCTCGATCCGCGTGAAGCGGTCGGAATCGCTGCCGGTGACGCTGTCGCTGCGGCGCCCGCTGACCACCTCGCCCTGCACGCGGTAGCCGCGCAGCGGGAAGTTCGCGAAGTCGAGCTGGTCGATCACCACGCCGACGCGCAGGCCGGATTCGTCGATCGTCACCGTGTCGCGCGGCCCGACGTAGTCGGCCGACAGGATCTCCGGCTCGTTGCGCAGCGTCAGGTGCGTCAGGCCGATGCGGATCTCGCCGAACTGGCCCCAGGGCTGGCCCAGGTCGACGCCGAAGCGGCCGGCCGAGCGGTTGAAGTGCCCGCGCTCGTCGCCGGTGACGCCGTTGTAGACGGCCACCTTGCGGCGCTCGATCTCGCCGTAGCCGGCGACGAACCAGTCGTTCGAGATCCCCAGCGTCCAGTTCAGCGGGTGGTAGATCTCGGAGAACAGTTTCGGCACCTCGCCGATCTGCACGCGGTTGCGCCATTCGGTGCCGTTGGCATCCAGCCAGTGTCGGTTGTGGCTGATCTTCAGGTTGAAGGCGCTGCGCCCGCTGAAGTCGGTGGTCAGGTCCAGCCCGACGCGGAAGTAGTGCGGTCCCCAGGGCTTGTCCTCCAGGTCGAAGACCAGCCCGTCGCCCTGGCCGGTCGTCACCAGCTCGTAGTCGGCGCGCACGTAGTCGCCGCTGGCGGCCAGGCGCCGCGCATCGCGCTCGGCCTTGGCCGCGTCGAAGGGCTGGCCGGCGGCCGATTCCATCTGCGCCGCGAAGCGCTTCGGGTTGGTCAGGCTGCTGCCTTCGAACTCGACGAACGCGAGCGTCGCCTGCGGTGCGGGTTCGCGCGGGTGGCCGGCCTTCCATTGCGCATAGGCCGTCTCGTCGAGCGACAGCGCGGCCAGCCGCGGCGCGAGCTGCACGGCGCCTTGCTCGCCGAGCGCGATCAGCTCGCGCGTCCTGTTGAAATCGCCTGACGTGATGTCGCCCAGCTGCGGCGAGATCAGCAGGTCGCGCCCGCCGAGCGACGCCAGGCTGCGCTGCACGTTCTGCTCGGTCAGGATGTTGATCATCTGCCCGGTCAGGCCGCCGACCGAGCCGAGCGTCTTGCGCGGCGCCAGCGGCGTGCCGATGTTGACGACGATCACGATGTCGGCGCCCATCGCGCGCGCCACGCCGACCGGCACGTTGTCGACCAGGCCGCCGTCGCCGAGGATGCGGTCGTCGATCTCGGTCGGCGGGAACACGCCCGGCACGCTCATGCTGGAGCGCAGCGCGAGCGCCAGGTCGCCCTGGCTCAGGATCACCGCGCGGCCGTCTTCCATGTCGGTGGCGACGGCGCGGAACGGGATCGGCAGCCGGTCGAAATCGCGCACCGAGCGCACCGGCAGCGTGTAGCGCCGCAGCAGCGTCTCGAGGCCGCGGCCCGACAGCGCGCCGAGCGGCGCGCGCAGCTCGCCGTCGCGCATGCCGAACTCGATCAACGGCGAGATCTCGAAGTCTTCTTCCTTGCGCCGCTGCGACAGCAGCTGGCGGTCGACCCGGTTGGCGAACACCGCGTCCCAGTTGACCTTCAGCAGCTCGCGCTCCAGCGTCTCGGCGTCCATGCCGCTGGCGTACAGGCCGCCGATGATCGCGCCCATCGAGGTGCCGGCGATCACGTCGACCGGGATGCGCTCGCGCTCCAGCACCTTCAGCACGCCGACGTGCGACAGGCCGCGCGCGCCGCCGCCGGACAGCACCAGGCCGATGCGCGGGCGAGTGGGGGGCGGTGGCGCCTGCTGCGCCAGCGCCGTGGTGCCGATGAACGCGAGCAGGCACAGCCATGCCCGCCGATGGGTCCCGCCTCCGAATGTCATGGCCGGCATTCTGCCGGCTCGCGGCGGCCAGTCAGCGCAGCGTCGCCAGGCTGCGCAGCATGCCGTCGACCGCGCGCTGCACCAGCGAGTAGTCGGCCAGCGGGATCAGCAGGTCGGCGCTGCGCAGCCGCTCGAGCGCGCGCAGCGTCACCGAATGCGTGCTGTCCGGTTGCTCGCCGGCGAACAGCAGCAACTGCCCGCCGTCGCTGCGCCACAGCAGCTGCAGGTGGCTCCAGCGGCCGAGCAGGAACACCCGGTAGTGCCGGCCGATCGCCATCGCGTTGACCCAGGCGGCCGCATCGTCGCCGCCCGCGGCCGGGCCGCTCGGCAGCCATTCGGCGGGCACGGTGTCCATCGAGCCGAGGTCGATCAGCGAATCGCTGAACGGCGTGCCGGTCTCGGGCACCGGCTCGACGGTTTCGTCGCGCATGCGGCGCACGAGCTCTTCCGGCGTCGGCTCGGGCTCCGCGGCGGCAACGGCCGGCCGGGCGCCCGGCTTCATTGCCTCGGTGTGGACCTCGACCAGCGCGTCGAGCGCGGCCTGCTGCTCGGCGGCCGGCAGCGCGATCAGCGCCATGCCGGCGCGCAGTTGCTGCAGCAGGCCGGGCAGCAGGCCCAGCAGGCGCAGGCGGCTTTGCGGGTGGTCGGGCAGGCGCAGGCTCCACAGCAGGTGGTCGGTGGCTTTCAGCGCGAGCCGGCTGGTCTCGGCCTCTTCGCCGTACAACGTGAACGATTCGGCCAGCACGCGGGCCCAGGTGCCGGTGACGAAGCGGCGGATCACCGGCGTGGTGCGGATCGGCGCCATCTGCTCCGTCAGCCGGTGCGCCAGCTCGCGCTGCAGCCGCTCGCGCTGCTCGGCCATCACCAGCGTCGCGATCGCACCGCGCGCGGCGACCTGCGCGTCGCGCAGCTGCTCGGCGGTGCAGGCATCGACGCGGGCGATGCTGCGGCGGTACAGCGCGGCGTCCTGCACCGGCTCGGCGAGCATCTCGTCGACCAGCCGGTCGCAGAACGCCAGGACCTGCGCCAGCCGCGGGTCGCCGGACTGCGGATAGCCGACGGCGGCGCCGGCGATGCGGTCCATCAGCTGCCACACCGGGTGGTCGTGGATCTCCATCATCTTCGGGTCGCGCAGCGCGACGCGCAGCGCCGACACCTGCAGCCGGCCCATCAGCGTGCGCAGCGCCTGCGGCAGCATCGGGTCGCCGAGGATGGTCTCGAACAGCCGCGACAGCAGCTCGATGATCTGGCGCTCGATCGTCTCGTCGGCGGCCGTGAGCAGCGAGCCGCGGAACTCGGCCAGCCGCGACGACGGCGTGCCGGCGCGATCGGCCGCGTCGGGGTCGTTGCCGGTGCCGGTGCCGGCCGGCAGGCGCGACAGCATCGCCTCGATGCGGGCGAGCGCCTGTTCGAGCGCCGGTCCGAGCGCGGCGCCGCGGCCGGTGGCGGCTGGCCGTTCGGACGGCGAAGACGGCGCGGTGGTGGGATCGCCGCCCGGCATGCTGCGCACCAGGCCTTCGAGCGCGCCGGGCATCGTCACGTCGACCTCCGGCTTGCGCGCGGCACCGGCGCCGGGCGCGAACACCACGGTGCGGTAGATGCTCGGCTCGATGCCCTGCGATTCGAGGCGCGAGCAGGCGGCGGCCCAGGCCATGCGCAGCAGCGGCGTCATCGCGGTCGAGGCCACGCGCAGCAGGATGGCCTGCTGCACCGGCTTGTCGGTCACGTCGCCAGCGGCGTCCCACAGCGCGTGCGCGTAGGCGAGCGGGCGCAGCGGGTTCGACTCGGCGGTGGTGTGGGCCTGGCCGCGCAGCGTCGAGGTGAAGGTCTGCAGTTCGCGCAGTTCCCATTCGGTGCCGGTGTCGATCTGCTGCACCGCGCGCGAGATCTCGATGTCGGATTCGACGCGGCCTTCGTCCATCAGCTGCAGGCCCGAGAGGCTGCTCGGCCCGGAGGGCGTGGGGGCAGTGGTGTCGGCGGGTTCGAGGTCGGCCAGCACGCGCTGGCGCAGCGCGTCGACGAAGGCGCGCTGGAAACGCCCGGCATGCTGCTGCAGCAGCTCGACGAGATCGAAATGGTGCTGGCGCTCGCTCGCGAGCAGTTGATCGCGCGGGCGGCGCAGCTGCTCGACCACCGCGGCCATCGTGCGGGCGATCAGGTCGGGCGCACGGCCCAGTTCATCGTCGATGAAGCGCTTCAGCAGGGGGGCGGTCGGCATTGCGATATTGTGCCGCCCGCGGCCAAGGGGAGGCGCCAATGAAAAAGGGCTGCCGAAGCAGCCCTTTCGAGTTGGCGAGGTGCCAGGACCTTACATGTCCATGCCCATGCCGCCCATGCCACCCATGCCGCCACCGGGCATGCCGCCACCGGCGCCGGCTTCGTCCTTCGGAGCCTCGGCGATCATCGCCTCGGTCGTCAGCATCAGCGAGGCCACCGACGCGGCGTTCTGCAGCGCGGTGCGGGTCACCTTGGTCGGATCCAGGATGCCCATCTCGATCATGTCGCCGTAGGTGTCGTTGGCTGCATTGAAGCCGTAGTTGCCCTTGCCGTTCAGCACGGCATTGACGACCACGCTGGCTTCGCCGCCGGCGTTGTAGACGATCTCGCGCAGCGGCGCTTCGATCGCGCGCAGCACCAGCTTGATGCCGGCTTCCTGGTCAGGGTTGTCACCCTTGATGGTGCCGGCCGCCTGCTTGGCACGCAGCAGGGCCACGCCGCCACCGGCCACGATGCCTTCTTCGACGGCGGCACGGGTCGCGTGCAGCGCATCTTCGACGCGGGCCTTCTTTTCCTTCATCTCGACTTCGGTCGCAGCGCCGACCTTGATCACCGCAACACCGCCGGCCAGCTTGGCCACGCGCTCTTGCAGCTTTTCACGGTCGTAGTCGCTGGTGGCTTCTTCGATCTGCACGCGCACTTGCTTGACGCGGGCTTCGATGTCGGCACCGGCACCGGCGCCGTCGATGATGGTGGTGTTTTCCTTGCCCACTTCGATGCGCTTGGCCTGGCCCAGGTCGGCCAGCGTGACCTTCTCGAGCGTCAGGCCGACTTCTTCGGCGATGACCTTGCCGCCGGTCAGGATGGCGATGTCTTCCAGCATGGCCTTGCGGCGGTCGCCGAAGCCCGGAGCCTTGACGGCGACGACCTTCAGGATGCCGCGGATCGTGTTGACCACCAGGGTCGCCAGCGCTTCGCCTTCGACTTCTTCAGCGATGATCAGCAGCGGACGGCCGGCCTTGGCGACTTGCTCCAGCACCGGCAGCAGGTCGCGGATGTTGCTGATCTTCTTGTCGAACAGCAGCACGAACGGGTTGTCCAGCAACGCCGATTGCTTCTCGGGGTTGTTGATGAAGTACGGCGACAGGTAGCCGCGGTCGAACTGCATGCCTTCGACGACTTCGAGTTCGCTCTCGAGCGACTTGCCGTCTTCGACGGTGATGACGCCTTCCTTGCCGACCTTGTCCATCGCGTCAGCGATGATCTTGCCGATGGTTTCGTCGCTGTTGGCCGAGATCGAGCCGACTTGCGCGATTTCCTTCGAGGTCGTGGTGGCCTTCGAGGCCTTCTTCAGCTGCTCGACCAGAGCCGTGACGGCCTTGTCGATGCCGCGCTTCAGGTCCATCGGGTTCATGCCGGCGGCCACGTACTTCATGCCTTCGCGGATGATGGCCTGGGCCAGCACGGTGGCGGTGGTGGTGCCGTCACCGGCGATGTCGCTGGTCTTGGAAGCGACTTCCTTGACCATCTGCGCGCCCATGTTCTGGAGCTTGTCCTTCAGCTCGATCTCCTTGGCGACCGAGACACCGTCCTTCGTGACGGTGGGGGCGCCGAACGAGCGCTCGAGGACCACGTTGCGGCCCTTCGGGCCCAGGGTCACCTTGACGGCGTTGGCGAGGATGTTGACACCCTCGACCATGCGTGCGCGGGCTTCGCCGCCGAAGACTACGTCTTTTGCTGCCATGTTCTTTTCTCCGAATTCAGTGTTGAGGTGGTGGAGCCGGTGCGGGGAGAATTACTTCTCGACCACGGCGAAGAGGTCTTCTTCGCGCATCACCAGCAGTTCCTTGCCGCCGTCCTTGACGACCTGGCCGCTGTACTTGCCGAACAGCACGCGGTCGCCGACCTTGACGTTCAGGGCCACGAAGTCGCCCTTCTCGTTGCGCTTGCCGGGGCCGATGGCCAGCACGATGCCTTGCTCGGGCTTCTCGGTGGCGGCGTCGGGGATGACGATGCCGGAAGCGGTCTTGGTTTCTGCTTCAACGCGCTCGACAATCACGCGATCGTGCAACGGGCGAAATTTCATGGCTTCTCCTTGATGTCTCAAATGGGACTTCTGGTGGGCAACGAGGCAAGTGGGCGCTCGTTGACTTGACAGAACATCGGCACCCGAAGGCACCTGGATGTCGTTAGCACTCAAGTTGGATGAGTGCTAGCAGACCAGAATTATAGGGGCAGAGCGTGACGGTTCAAGGGGCGGGGTCTTCATCAGCCAGCGCAGCTTGCGCAAGCCCGGCAGGACAGAAGCCTCGGTCTGCTACCAATACAAGCGGGCGAACCCGTACCGGAGCCGCGCTATCCTTGGCGCTTCCTTCACGACTCCCTTTCAACCATGCTGATCGCGATCGTCGGCGGCGTGCTGGCCGCCCTGGGTTTGCTGTCTGCCGTCGCGCTGGTGGCGGCCCCGCTGGGTTTGTCCGCCACGTCGCCCGGCTTGACGCTGTGGGTGCTGTTCCCGCTCTTCACGCTGGTCGGCTACGCGCTGCTGGTCGCAGGCAGCCGCGATCCGGCGGTGAAGCTGCCGACGCTCGTGCTGGCCGTGCCGCTGTTGCTGCTGGCGCTGGCCGCCGCGGTGGCGCTGGTGGCCGGCGCGGCCGGCTGGTGGGCCATCGGCGGCGAGGCCGGATCCGCCCCGCTGTGGTACGTGCTGGTGCTGGGCGGCGTGCTCGGCGCGATCGGCACCGCGGCCTTCGGCCGCCGCGCTGACTAACCGAAGCGCTTGAAGAACAAGCCCGTGTAGAGCCGGGCGCCGAATGCGAAGCCGAAGGTCAGCAGCACCGACAGCGCGAGGTACATGCCGACCAGCAGCACCGATGCCGCGCCTTCGCCGCGCCCGGCCACGAAGCTGCCGACGGCACCGACCGTCAGCGCGGCGATGACCGCCCGGCGCTCGCCCAGCCCTCGGGCCAGCGTGCAGAAGATCGCGAAGGCCGTGACCAGGCCGACGAGTTCGAGCGCATGCCGGCGCGGCGTCGTCAGCGACGACCACCGCTCGCCCCACGTGAGCCTGGGTGGCCTGGCTGAAGGGCCAGAAGGACCCTTCAGCGCATCGGCGACCAGGCGATCGGTGACGGCGTCGAAGCCACCCGGTGTCTGCAGGCCCTCGTCGGTCCACTGCAGATCCGTGGCTTCACCGCTGCGCAGCTTCTGCATCGCGGTGCGCCAGGTGTCATCCTGGTCCGATGGCGACACAGTCGTCCGGCAGAACAGGGTCACGCTGGCGCCGGGTGCCAGCACCGGATTCGCGCCGCGCGCCGGGTGGCAGCGCCAGTTCACGCCCGACCGGTGGTTGAGCGGAATACGCACCGCGAGCTTCTGGGCCAGGATCGTGAAGCTGCCGGTGTTCTGCACACTCAAGGCCCACAGCGCGGCGGTGCGCGACGGGGACTGGATCCACACGTTCGGCGCCGCCGGCGCGAGGCGGCCGCCGAACTCCGCGGCCTCGTCGCCGAGCTGCGGTTCGTTGGCCACCGGATCGGGCTTCAGGCTGCGCGACAGCTCGGCATGCCAGCGGCCGGCGATGTCGCGGTGGCGCGCCGCCTGCGGCAGCGTGTCGTCGATGACCTGCCCCAGCGTGGCGGTGGCCGGCAGGTGCTCGCCGCCGAGCTGCCGCAGGTGAACGGCGAACAGCCCGCGGCGCAGTGCCAGCAGGCCGTTGCGGTCGCCGGGCGCCAGGTCGCGCCACGCCGGCAGCAGGGCCCACGCCGATCCCGGACGGGCGCCCAGCCGCTGCGCGCGCAGGGCCTCCATCGGGTCGCGTCCCGGCCAGTGCAGGTCGGCGAGGATGAACACCGCGACGGCCCAGGCCGCGGCCTGGATCATCAGCAGCGGTGTCCATCCCGACAGCATCGATCGGCGTGCCCCACGTGCTGTGGCCTCGGTCGATGCGGGGGGCGACGAGCGCGGGCGGCGCGTGCTGGGGTAGCGCGCCAGCCGCTTCGCCTCGATGTCTGCCGCCGCCGCGAGGTCGGCCTCGGCCGCTTCGAGCAGCGGGTCGATGTCGGGCAGGTTGTGCGCGACGACGATGTGGCCGCAGTGTCCGCACTGCGTGTCGCGTGCCGGGTCGAGCGCGGACCCGCAGGCGCGGCACGGCCACGCGGTGGCATGGCCGATGGCCCGCGGCGAGGCCCCCATGCCGTCCAGCTGCAGGCGCAGCGAATGCGCCAGCCGCGGCATGTCGATCACCACCAGCGCGGTGCCGCACCAGCTGCAGTGGTCGTCGCCGGCCGAGGCCGCGCCGCCGCAGTTCAGGCAGTGCAGCGCGTGCTTCTCCTGCGCGAGCGCCTGCCGCTCGGCGACACCCAGCGGCCGCACCAGGCCGCGCTCGGCCAGCAGGCCGCTGTGGCTGTGCAGGTGGCCGTGGCGGCGCGGGCATTCGAGCGCGGCGAACAGGCCGAAGCGCGACCGGTTCTGCACCCGCTTCAGCGTCGCGGCGCAGCGCGGGCAGGCCGGGTGCGCCACCTGGGCCTCGGCCAGCGGACGGCCGGTGCCGGCTTCCATCTCGCGCAGCAGCCGCACCCAGCCGAAGCTGTCGAGCTGGACCGATTCGAACTCGTCGAACCACACCAGGCGGCAGTCCAGGCAGTGCTCCACCGTGACCGGCTGCCCCTTGTGCGAGGACAGCGACAGCACGCGCATCGGCGTGCTGCAGCGCGGGCAGGCGATGCGCCGGGCGGGTATCGGGGCGGTGGTCTCGGGCAGGGCGCTCACGGCTGCGATTCTCGACGACGGCCGCGGCCGCGTCAGTGCACTTCAGCGCAGTTTCGCGATCGCCCGTGCCGCCAGCCGGCCGGCGCTCACCACCTGCGGATGCGGGTGCAGCGTGCACAGCTCGGCGATGACCCCGAGCGCGCGCGAGGGCCGCTTCTCGATCTCGACCGCGACCGCCTCGCCGAGGAAGAAATCCGGATCGGTGACCAGCCGGCGCAGCAACGCCGTGTCGCTCAGGTCCAGCGACGGCACCAGCGCCATCGCGACCTCGTGGCCGGCGCCGCCACCGATCAGCTCGCCGATCCAGCGCGACAGGCCGGCCTGGTCGTTTGCGACCGGCGAGCACGCCGGGTGCAGTTCGCTGAGCCAGGTCTGCTGCCGCTTCGCGTCGTCGGCGGCCGCGAGGAAGTCATCGAGCGACGCGTAGACGATGCGCGAATCGTCGTCATGGGCCAGGTAGAACACGCTGCCCTTGAGCGGCGAGCGGCTGGCGTAGATGTGGTGATTGCTGGTCTCCGGGTCGTCGAGCACGATGCCGCCGAGCGCCGCGACGATCGGGTGGTACGTGAGCAGGCCGGTCCATTCGGTGGCCTGGGCGCGATCGAGCAGGTTCAGTTCGACGTCGAACCGGCCGGCGTAGTCGCCGACGGCGATGCGGGCGAACCAGGGGTCGAGTTCGGCAGGAAGGCTCATGTGCCCAAAGTATCGGCCCAGATGTTGCGCGCCCACGCGCCGGCATACGCGCCCTCGGCCTCGTTGCGCTGCGCCGAGACGCCGCCGGCGCCCGCCACCGGCTTGAAGGTCGACTCCGCCGCGACGTACTCGTGCACGCTCGCGACGTGGATCGCGTTGGTCTCGTCGACGAAGCTGTAGCAGGTGTTCGTCAGCATCGGGTGCGCGTCGACCGCGATGCCCGACAGCTGCGCGACGATCGCCGCGGCCGCCACCTTGGCGTGCGCGTTCGCCATGTGCGCGCTCTTCGGCATGCCGGGGGCGATCTGGATCGCGTCGCCGAGCACGTGCACGTCCTGCGCGACCGTCGAGCCGAAGTCGATGAAGTTCACGCGGCACCAGCGGTTGACCGCATTGGCCAGCCCGCTCTTCACCGCGAGTGAGCCGGCGCGCATCGGCGGCAGCACGTTCAGCACGTCGGCCCGCACCGCATCCTGCAGCTCGATGCGCAGCGTGCCGGCCGCCGCATCGACGCCGATCACCTTGTGCTGCGGCCGGTACTCGACGATGCCGGGGTACAGGTCGCGCCACGCGGCCTTGAAGAGCGCGGGCTTCGAGACGACGTCGGCATTGGCGTCGAGGATCAGCAGCTTCGAGCGCGGCTTCGCGCGCCGGAAGTACGCGGCCACCACGCAGGCCCGCTCGTACGGCCCGGGCGGGCAGCGGTAGGGCGACTCGGGGATCGTGATCGCGAACACGCCGCCGTCGGGCATCGCCTCGAGCTGGCGGCGCAGCGCCAGCGTCTCGGGCCCGGCCTTCCAGGCCTGCAGCACGCGGCCGTCGTCGTGCGCGCGGCGCAAGCCCTCGACCTCGTCGAACATCAGCTCGATGCCGGGCGACAGCACCAGCTTGTCGTAGCTGATGGTCGCGCCAGAGGCGAGCGTCACCTGCTTGCGTGCGGCGTCGATCGCGGCGGCCTCGTCGCGCACCCGGCGCACGCCGTGGCGCCCGGTGAGCGCGTCGTACGACAGCGTCAGCTCGGCCAGCGTGCGCGTGCCGCCCAGCACCAGGTTGGAGCCTGGGCAGGACACGAAGCGTGGCTGCGGCTCGATCATCACCACGTCGATGCGCTGCTGCGACAGCAGCCGCACATAGCGCGCCGCGGTGGCGCCGCCGAAGCCGCCGCCGATCACCACCACCTGCGCGCGCGCCGGCACGGCGGCCGGTGCCGCGCAGCCGACCATGCCGGTGGTCGCGAGCGCGCCGGCGGTCGCGAGCAGGTCGCGGCGCTTCATCGGGTTTGCGCGGCGAACCAGCCGGCCAGTTGCGAGAGTTGTGCCGGCGTGTAGCCCTTGGCGAGCTGCGGCATCACGGTGCCGGGGCGGCTTCCATCGCGAAACCCGATGAGTCGCGCGAGCAGGTCGTCGCGCTCGCGGCCACCCAGGCCGACGATCGCGCTGCCCGGTGCCGGGCGCCCCTCGGTGCCGTGGCAGGCGGCGCAGGTGGCGGCCAGCGAGCGCAGCGCGAGCTCGTCGGCCGAGGGTGCGGCCACGGCGCTGAACGCCGGAGCGAGCGCGAGCGCCAGCCAGGCGGATTGCTGCAAGGTCATGCGGGTGTCTCCTCCACGCGAAGCACGCATCTTCGATGCGGCAAAGAATCCTACGGTTTTCGTCCCCTATGGGCAGCAGGGGCTTCGGCCTGGGGCGCTCCTGAGAGATGCTCCGTCGCCACCTCAGGAGAGACCCATGCCCCGATTGAACGTCAACGGAAGCGTCCGCGAGTTCGATGCCGAGCCCGAGACACCGCTGCTGTGGGTGCTGCGCGAGCAGCTGGAGCTGACCGGCACCAAGTACGGCTGCGGCATCGCGCAGTGCGGCGCCTGCACCGTGCACCTCGACGGCGTGCCGACGCGCAGCTGCGTGCGGCCGGTCTCGACGGTGGGGCCCGACGAAAAGATCGTGACGATCGAGGGGCTGGCATCGAACGCCTCGCACCCGATCCAGAAGGCCTGGGCCGCGCTCGACGTGCCGCAGTGCGGCTACTGCCAGTCCGGGATGATCATGGCCGCCGCGGCCTTGCTGAAGGCCAAGCCGCGGCCGACCGATGCCGACATCGACGACGCGATGACCAACATCTGCCGCTGCGGCACCTACAACCGGGTGCGCGCGGCGATCAAGGCAGCAGCGCTGGGGGGCGACCCGAAGCAGGCGGGGCTGAACATCGTGCACATCGCCGGGAGCAAGGCATGAGCGCGCCCGTTCTGTCGCGGCGCGGCTTCCTCGCCGGGTCGGCGGCGACCGGGCTGGTCGTCGCGTTCCACATTCCGTTCGCCGACGAAGCCGCCGCGCAAGCCGCGACGCCGGCCGTCGCGACGCCGGAGATCAACGCCTGGGTCGTCGTGCAGCCGGACGAGACCATCGTGATCCGCATCGCCCGCTCGGAGATGGGCCAGGGCTCGCTGACCGGCCTCGCGCAGCTGGTGGCCGAGGAGCTCGACTGCGACTGGTCGCGCGTGAAGACCGAGTACCCGACGCCCGGCCAGAGCCTCGCGCGCAAGCGCGTCTGGGGCAACTTCTCGACCGGCGGCAGCCGCGGCATCCGCGAATCGCACGACTACGTGCGCAAGGGCGGCGCGATCGCCCGCACGATGCTCGTGCAGGCCGCGGCCGACGGTTGGCAGGTGCCGGCCGCGCAGTGCCAGGTCGACAAGGGCGTGATCACGCACGTGGCGAGCGGCCGCAAGACGACCTACGGCAAGGTCGCGCTGGCGGCGGCCCAGCTGACGCCGCCGGCCGACGTGGCGCTGAAGGACCCGAAGGACTGGAAGCTCGCCGGCAAGCGCCTGGCGCGGCTGGACACGCGCGGCAAGCTCGACGGCTCGCAGGTCTATGGTTCCGACCTGAGGATGCCCGGCATGCTGAACGCGGCGATCCGCGACTGCCCGGTGTTCGGCGGCAAGCTCGCGAGCTTCGACGCGGCGGCCATCGCCGGCAAACCCGGCGTGAAGAAGGTGCTGCGCGTCGGCGACAGCGCAGTCGCGGTCGTCGCCGACACCTGGTGGCGCGCGAAGTCGGCGCTCGATGCGCTGCCGGTGGTCTGGGACGAAGGCCCGAACGCGAAGATCGGCAGCGCCGAGATCGCCGCGACGCTGAAGGCCGGGCTCGATGCGCCGGAGGCGGCGGTGGGCAATTCGAACGGCGATGCGCGGGCGGCGCTGGCGTCGGCCGCGCGCGTCGTCGAGGCGGTCTACGCCTACCCGTTCCAGAACCACGCGACGATGGAGACGATGAACGCGACGGCGAAGTTCACGCCCGCGACCGATGGCGCTCCCGCACGCTGCGAGGTCTGGACGCCGACGCAGAACGGCGAGGCCGCGCACGCCGCCACGGTCGAGGCGTCGGGGTTGCCGGCCGGCCAGTGCGAGGTCTACAAGCTGCTGCTCGGCGGTGGCTTCGGCCGGCGTGGCGCGGTGCACGACTGGGTGCACCAGGTGGTCGCGATCGCGAAGGAGATGCCGGGCACGCCGGTCAAGCTGATCTGGTCGCGCGAAGAAGACATGACGCACGGCCGCTACCATCCGATCACGCAGTGCAAGCTGCGCGCCGGCTTCGATGCGGCCGGCAGCCTGACGGCGCTGCACATGCGGATCTCGGGCCAGTCGATCCTGGCCGGCGTGTTCCCGCAGAACATCCGCGACGGCAAGGACCCGGTGGTATTCCAGGGCCTGAACGCGCCCGGCCCCGAGGCGTCGATCGGCTACGGCGTGCCGAACCTGCTGATCGACCATGCGATGCGCAACCCGCATGTGCCGCCGGGCTTCTGGCGCGGCGTGAACCTGAACCAGAACACGATCTACCTCGAGTGCTTCATCGACGAGCTGGCGCATGCGACGAAGCAGGACCCGCTCTCGTTTCGCCGCAAGCTGATGACGCAGCACCCGAAGCACCTCGCAGTGCTGAACGCCGCGGCCGAGCGCGCCGGCTGGGGCAAGCCGGCCCCGAAGGGCGTGTACCGCGGGATCGCGCAGACGATGGGCTTCGGCAGCTATGTCGCCGCGGTGGCCGAGGTGTCGGTCGACAAGGAGGGCAAGCTGAAGGTGCATCGCATCGTCGCGGCCACCGACCCCGGGCACGCCGTCAACCCGCAGCAGATCGAGGCGCAGGTCGAGGGCTCGTTCGTCTACGGGCTGTCGGCTGCGCTGTACGGCGGCTGCACCGTGAAGGACGGGCGCATCGAGCAGACGAATTTCGACACCTACCCGGTGCTGCACCTCGACGAGATGCCGAAGGTCGAGACGGTGGTGATGCCGTCCGGCGGCTTCTGGGGCGGGGTCGGTGAACCGACCATCGCGGTCGCGGCGCCGGCGGTGCTGAACGCGATCTTCGCGGCCACCGGGCAGCGCATCCGCGAGCTGCCGCTGAAGAACCATTCGCTGAAGAAGGCCTGATGCGGGCGATGGCGATGGGCTCGGTGGCGGTGCTGATGGCGGCGTGTGCGGCCACCCCGCCGCGCGACGCGATGCCGCAGCCGCTCACCGCGGTGCCCGGCGATGCGGTGCGGGGGCGCGCGATCGTCGCGAGCCGGCAGGCCGGGTTGTGCCTGCTGTGTCACCCGGCGCCGATCGCGGAGGAACGCTTCCAGGGCAACCTCGCGCCTGACCTGGCCGGTGCGGGCGCACGTTGGTCGGCGGCGCAACTGCGGCTGCGCGTCGTCGATGCGCGTCAGCTGAACCCGCAGACGATCATGCCGCCATACCACGACACCGACGGCCTGCAGCGCGTCGGCGCGGCTTGGCAGGGTCGGGCGGTGCTCGACGCACAGCAGGTCGAGGATGTGGTGGCCTGGCTGGTGACGCTGCAGTGAACCCCGCACTGCATCGCCGCGAGCTGTTGCAGTTCGGCCTTGCCGCCGGCGGCCTGCTGCTGGTGCGGCCGGCACGCGCGACCAGCTTCGAGATGCAGTCGGTGATCGCCGACTACGCGTCCGGCGCGCCGGTGAAGAAGGGGCGCGTCACGTTCGACATCCCGCCGCTGGTCGAGAACGGCAACGGCGTGCCGATCACCGTCAGCGTCGACAGCCCGATGACCGCGGCCGAGCACGTGACCGGCATCGCGGTGTTCAACGAGCGCAATCCGCAGCGCGACGTGGTGCGCTTCACGCTCGGGCCGCGCGCCGGGCGCGCGGTGGTGTCGACGCGCATCCGGCTCGCGACCTCGCAGCAGCTGGTCGCGGTGGCGCGGCTGAGCGACGGCACGTTCTGGTCGCAGGGCGTCGACGTGCTGGTCACGCTGGCCGCCTGCCTGGAGTGATGGCGCGATGGCCCGCACGCTGATCACCGCCCCGAGCACCGCGAAGCGCGGCGAGGTGATCGAGTTGCGCACGCTGATCGCGCACCCGATGGAAACCGGCTTCCGGCCCGGCGCCGACGGCCTGCTGCTGCCGCGCAACCTGATCACGCGCTTCAGCTGCCGCTACAACGGCGAACTGGTGTTCAGCGCCGATCTGCATGCCGCGATGGCGGCCAATCCGTACATCGCGTTCTTCACCACCGCCACCGAGAGCGGCACGCTGAGCTTCAGCTGGGAAGGCGACCACGGTTTCGCGCAGACCGAGACCGTGTCGCTCAGCGTGACCTGAGCGATGCGGCGCGCGCTGTGGCTGATCCTGCTGGTCGCGACGGTGGCGTCCGCGCAGCAGGCGCGCCGCTCCGGCTTCGAGGACATGAGCCCGTCGACGCAGGCGATGCAGCGCGACGATGCGCAGAACCCGGCGATGCTGTGGGCCCAGGACGGCGCGGCGCTGTGGGCGCGCGCGCCGTCGCCTTCAGCACAGGCCTGTGCCGGCTGCCATGGCGATGCCCGCGAATCGATGCGCGGCGTGGCGGCGCGCTACCCGGCGTATGACGACGCGCTCGCGCGTCCGGTCGACCTCGCCGCGCGCATCAACCGGTGCCGCGCGACGCGCCAGGGTGCGACGCCGTTCGCGCCCGACAGCCAGGAGCTGCTGGCGCTCGAGAGTCACGTCGCGTTGCAATCGCGCGGGCTGCCGATCGAGCCACCCGCCGACGCGCGCCTGCTGCCGTGGCGCGAGCGCGGCGAGGGGCTGTACCGCGCGCGCATCGGCCAGCTGAACCTGTCGTGCGCGCAGTGCCACGACGAGCGCGCCGGGCTGCGGCTCGGCGGCGGCCTGATCCCGCAGGGCCACGCGAACGGCTACCCGCTGTACCGCCTGGAGTGGCAGGGCGTCGGCTCGCTGCTGCGGCGCATCCGCAATTGCATGACCGGCGTGCGTGCGCAGCCGCTGGCTTCCGAGTCGCCGGAGTTCGCGGCGCTCGCGGCCTACCTCGCGTGGCGCGACCGCGGCATGCCGATGGAATCGCCCGCGGTGCGCCCCTGAAGGCTCAGCGCGCGGCGCGCAGCGAGGCGACCAGCGCGGCCAGCGCCATCACGACCAGCAGGCCACCATACGCGAGCGTCGTCGTGTGCAGGCCGAACAGGCCGGTGCTCAGCCCGGCAATGATGGCCGGCACGCTGAACGCCAGGTAGCTCAACGCGAAGAAGCCGGCCATCAGCCCCGCGCGTTCGTGCGGCGCCGCCAGCGGCACCAGGCTGCGCACCGCGCCGTTGAAGCCGGCGCCGAAACCGAGTCCGGCCACCAGCGTGCCGCCGAAGAACGCGAGCCCCGAGCCGGCGTGCACGCCGACCAGCGTCAACGACAGGCCGAGCACCAGCGCCAGCGCGCTGCCGGTCAGCACCGCGGGCGCCGGGCGCAAGCGCACCCAGCCGATCGCCGCGGCGCCGGCCAGCACCAGCGTCGCGATCAGCGCGCCTCCGGTCAGCGGCGCGGGCGTGCCGGTCACCAGCTTCGCGAGCGTCGGCCCGAGCGACAGGTAGAAGCCACCGAGCGCCCAGCTCGCGGTGTTGAGCGGCAGGATCCTCCACAGCGTGGCGCGCGCCGCGGCCGGAATCGCGATGCGCGGACGCAGCGATTGCCAGACGCCCGGCCGGCGCGTCACCGTGTCGGGCAGGAACAGCGCGGCGAAGGTCTGCGCGGCGAGGATCGCCAGCAGCAGCTCGAACACCAGGTGCATCGGTGCCGGCGCGAACTGCACCAGCGCGCTCGCGCCGAGTGCGCCGGCGGCCATGCCGAACATCGGCGCGACGCTGTTGAACAGCGCGCCGCGGCTCGGGCTCAGGTCGAGCAGCGTCGCGCTCAGCGCGCTGGTCGCGATGCCGGTCGCGAAGCCCTGCACGATGCGCGCCGCGAGCAGCCAGCCGGCCGATTCGGCACGCCAGAACAGCACGATCGACAGCAGCTCGATGAACAGCGAGGCGAGGATCACGGCGCGCCGGCCGAGGTGGTCGGACAAGGGGCCGAACACCAGCAGCGCGGCGAGCAGCGCGAAGGCGTAGCTGGAGAAGATCACCGTCAGCGCGAGCGGGCTGAAACCCCAGGCCTCGCGGTACAGCGCGTACAGCGGCGAGGGCGCGCTGGAGGCGGCCAGGAAGCTGATGACCAGCGAGACCGTCAGCCACAGCGAGGCGGTGGCGCCGAGGCGCAGTCCGGGCGCGCGGAGGGCGGCGGGCGCAGGGGCGAGTGCGGGCGTGGTCATGTCGGCTCCTTCAGCTAACGCAAATAAATTGCGTTAGTGGATTCTGAACCCATTCTCAAGCTAAAGCAAATACTTTGCGTTAGCATGGTTTCATGACTGCAAGCACCACCCCGCGGCCGGGCGGCCGCAGCGCCCGCGTCCAGGCGGCCGTCCACCGCGCCACGCGTGAGCTGATCGAGCTGCATGGGCGCGCGGAACTGACCGTCCCGATGATCGCGGCGCGTGCCGAGGTCACCCCGTCGACGATCTACCGCCGCTGGGGCGATCTCGGCGAGCTGCTGGCCGATGTGTCGGTCGAGCGGATGAAGCCGGATGCGCAGCCGGCCGATACCGGCTCGGTCGCCGGCGACCTGGTCGCCTGGGCGCAGCAGTTCCATGAGGAGATGTCGTCGCCGATCGGGCTGGCGATGATGAAGGACGTGCTGTCGACCGAGGCCCACGGCGAAGGCACCGCGTCGTGCCAGTGCGCGCAGTTCACCGCGGCGCAGATCGCCCTCATCTTCGAGCGCGGCATGGCGCGTGGCGAACCGGTGCCCGAGGTGCAGCGGGCGATGGACGTGGTGGTCGCGCCGATCATCTACCGCGCGCTGTGGGGGCCGGTGCCGGCCACGTCGGCGCTGGTGGAGCGCTGGGTCGCGGAGTGCCTGGACGGGGCGAGCGCGCGCTGAGCCCTGCGCGGGCGACTCAGCGGCCTGCGTCGGGCTCGCTGCGCCAGACCGGCAAGGCCTGCTCGAACGGCGTGGCTGCCGCGCCGAACACCGCCGGGTCCTTCGCGCGTTTCAGCCAGGCCCGCGTGTCGTGGTGGGCGCCGGGCAGCGGCTGGTCGGCGCGGAACGCCTCGAACCAGTCGTGCACCGCGCGGTAGCGCTCGGGGTGTTGCGTGCGCGTCCACGCGAGCCCGACCAGGTCGGCGAAACCTTCTTCCCAGCGCGTGGCGCGCATGTCGCGCTCCAGGTCGGCCTGCGGGGCATTGCTGGTGTCGAGTGCGTCGCTGAAGCCGGCCACCGGCGGCGTGTGCCAGGCGCCTTGCACGTAGCGCCAGCAGTGCCCGAGCTCGTGCGCTGTCATCGCTTCGACGACGGTGTCGCGGAGTTCGGCAGGGATCCTGTCCAGCGTGGATTCGGCCGCGGGGTTGCCGCGCATCGTCAGCACCAGCTTGCAGCGGCCGTCGACGTAGCCCATCGCGATCGGGGGCTCACCGCCCTCGGCCACCGGCTGGGCGACGATGTCCAGCGGCAGGCCCTGCGCCCGTGCATAGGTGATCACCGGCCAGGCCGCCTGCATCCAGCGGGTCTCCAGCGGCGTCAGCGCCGCGGCGCTGGTTTGCAACGGGGTGCAGGCCGCCGAGACGAGGCCCAGGACAAGAACAACACGCTTCCACATGGCTTCCCATTGAACCGGGAAGCGCCGCCGCCGTGGGGTCGATCAACGCGGGGAAAGCGCGCCAGTTCGCACGCCAAGCCGGATTTCGATCAGTCGTCGGCGTCCGGCGAGGGCGACGCGCCGCTGCCGGGCGGAGGCGGCGCGGCGACGCGGTAGCTCTCGCTGGCCCAGGCGCCGAAGTCGACGTTCTTGCAGCGCTCGCTGCAGAACGGCCGGTACGGGTTGTCGCTGGCGTAGAGGCTGTCGCCGCCGCAGGTCGGGCAGCGCACGAGGCGGGGCTTGGCGGGGGTGTTCATGCGCAAAGCGTCAGTTCGAAGGTGGCATCGACGGCCGCGGGCTTCAGCCGGCCCTCGGCATCCTGTTTCATCATCCGCACCAGCACCATCAACCGGTGGCCGCTGATCTCGGGCACGAGCTGGCGGCTGCCGTTGTCGATGCGCACCCGCAGCAGCTGGTACACGCGGCCGGCCGGCAGGCTCTGCTGGTACTGCCCGCCCTGCGTGACGACCTTGTGCGGCACGCCGGCATCGCGCAGCAGCCCCAGCAGCACGCTCAGCGCCTCGGCCAGCGGCGTCAGCGTCGCGATCCAGCCCGACAGGTCGGCGCGCCGGCTGGCGGCGTCGTGCTGCTGCCAGGCGTAATAGGCCGGCAGGTCGAACTCGCAGGTGCCGCCCGGGATGCTGATGCGGCTGCGGATGCTCATCAGCCATTCGTTGGCCGTCAGCACGTGGCCGGCCTTGCCGGGCAGCTGGTTCAGCCCGTTGAAGGCATGGTCGACGCGCGCCATCACCTCGAGCAGCGCGCCCTCGGAGATGGCCGGGTTGCCGCGGTAGCTCTGCAGCAGCACCCGTTGGCGCTCGAGCTCCTTCAGCAGGTCGGACTTCAGGTCGGCGCGCGACGCGACGTCCATGATCTCGAACATCGTCGCCAGCGCGTAGTGGTGGTCGACGGCCTCGTCGCGCGGCAGCAGGCGCCCGAGGCGGTCGAACAGGTGTTCGAGCCGGAGCATCGTGCGGATGCTCTCGTTGAACGGGTATTCGTACAGGACCAAAACGGGGGCTTTCCGGGCGATCAATGTGACAACGTGACGCCGGATTGTTCCACAGGGTGGCGCTTCAGCGCGATGTGATCCATCGCGTTTCGATCCAGCTGCTCCACAGACTGCTGACGTCGGCTGCAAGTTCCGCCAGGCTCAGGTCCTCGTTGAAGATCACGGCGTCGGCGGCCGCGCGGCGTGCCTCGCGGCTGGCCTGCTGGTCGATCACCGCCTGCACCGCGGCCACCGCCCAGTCGGATCGCCGCGTGACGCGGGCGACCTGGGTCGCGGCGCTGCAGTCGACCACCAGCACCCGGTCGACCCGCGCGCGCCAGCGCCCGGACTCCACCAGCAAGGGCACGTCGAAGACGCGCGGGCGATCGCCGGCCGCGCTCGCCTGGCGATCGCTCTCGAGGCCGATCAACGGGTGCAGGATGGCTTCGAGCCGAGATTTCGCCGCCGGGTCGGTGAACACGAGCTGGCGCATGCGGGCCCGGTCGAGGCCGCCATCAGCGCCGATCGCCGCCGCGCCGAACTGCTCGCGCAACGCATCGATGGCCACGCCGCCGGGGGCTGCCAGCGAACGGGCGATGGCATCGGTGTCGATCACCGCCGCGCCCAGGTCGGCGAGCATGCCGGCGACGGTGCTCTTGCCGCTGCCGATGCCGCCGGTCAGGCCGATGCGCAGCGCGGCCATGTGCTTGCGCCGGTGGTCAGGCCGGCCCTCAGGCCCAGCCGAGCCAACCCAGCACGCGGGGCTGGCCCGCGAGCAGCACGACGATGCCGCCGCCGGCGAGGAAGGGGCCGAAGGGCACGTAGCGCCCTTCGCGCAACGAGCTCATGGCCTTCATGCCGATGCCGACCACCGCACCGAGCACCGAGGCGCCGAGCACGATCGGCAGCACCATCTGCCAGCCCAGCCAGGCGCCCAGTGCCGCGAGCAGCTTGAAATCGCCGAAGCCCATGCCTTCCTTGCCGGTGGTCAGCTTGAAGAGCCAGTAGACCGACCACAGCGACAGGTAGCCGGCGACCGCGCCCCACAGTGCCGGCGGCAGCGGGATCGTCCAGCCGAGCAGGCTGGCCACGAGCCCGGCCCACAGCAGCGGCAGCGTCAGGTTGTCGGGCAGCAGCGTGGTGTCCCAGTCGATGCCGGCCAGCGCGATCAGCACCGCCACCATGCCGCACCACAGCAGGGCCACCGGCTGCGCGCCGAAACGCCAGCCGACGGCCGCGAACAGCGCGCCGGTCAGGATCTCGATGAACGGATAGCGGGCCGAGATGCGCGTCTTGCAGGCCGAACAGCGCCCGCGCAGCCACAGCCAGCTGAGCACCGGGATGTTCTCGTGCCACGTGATCATGTGGCCGCACGACGGGCAGCGCGAACGCGGCTTCGACAGCGTGATCGGCTCGGGCACGTCGATCTTGATGCCGAGCATCTCGGCACTGTCGATCTTCCAGCCACGCTCCAGCGCCATCGGCAAGCGATGGATCACGACGTTCAGGAAGCTGCCGATGCACAGGCCGAAAACGGCCAGTGCAGCGGGGGTCAGGAAGATGTCAAGCAGGTCCTTGTTCATCGCGACCGGTCACACCACTTGACCGATCTTGAAGATGGGCAGGTACATCGACACCACGATGCCGCCGATCAGGACGCCCAGGATCACGATGATGAACGGCTCCATCAGGCTCGACAGGCCCTTGACGGCTTCGTCGACCTCGTCCTCGAAGAACTCGGCGGCCTTGCCGAGCATGCCGTCGAGCGAGCCGGATTCTTCGCCGATCGCGCACATCTGCAACACCATCGTCGGGAAGATGCCGGTGGTCGACATCGAGTTCGTCAGGCTGGCGCCGGTCGACACGTCCTTCTGGATCTGCTCGGTGGCCTCCTGGAAGACCGCATTGCCGGAGGCGCCGCCGACGGAGTCGAGTGCTTCGACCAGCGGCACGCCGGCCGCGAACATGGTCGACAGCGTGCGTGTCCAGCGGGCGACGGCCGATTTGTAGACCAGGTCGCCGAACACGGGAACCTTCAGCATCAGGCGGTCCATGGCCTTCTGCATCTTCAGGGAGCGCTTCCAGGATTCCAGGAAGAAATAGATGCCGCCGCCCAGGAAGCCGAAGATGGCCCACCAATAGCTCACGAAGAACTTCGACAACGCGATCACGACGAGCGTCGGCGCAGGGAGATCGGCGCCGAAGGACTTGAAGACTTCCTCGAAGGCCGGGATCACGAAGATCATGATGACCGCGATCACGACGAAGGCCACGACCAGCACGGCGACCGGGTACATCAGCGCCGACTTGATCTTGTTCTTGATCGCCATCGTCTTTTCTTGATAGATGGCGAGTCGATCAAGCAGTGCTTCCAGGATACCGCCGGCTTCGCCGGCCTCCACCAGGTTGCAATAGAGCGCGTCGAAATACAGCGGGTGCTTGCGGAAGGCGGACGACAGGCTGGTACCCGTCTCGACGTCGTTGCGGATGTCGGTCAGCAGCTTGGTCAGGCGGGGATTGGCACTGCCCCGCGCGACGATGTCGAAGGCCTGCAGCAGCGGCACGCCGGCACGCATCATCGTGGCCAGCTGGCGCGTGAAGATCGCGATGTCCTTCTGCTTGATCGATCGGCCACCGCCCATGCGGCGCTTCTTGACCTTGCTGACGAGGATGCCCTGGCGGCGCAGGCTGGCGCTGACCACGGCCTCGCCGCCCGCGCGCATCTCGCCACGGACGATCTTGCCGTTCTTGTCCTTGCCTTCCCATTCGAAGACGAATTCGCGGACGTTGCTTTTCGACGCAGTTGCAGTTGCCATGATGCCTGCGAGGACACACCGGTCCTCGTCCCGTTGAATAGTTGTTCGACACGTGCCGCCGGCGGCACGGATTGCATCACTCGTTGGTGACGGAGATGACCTCTTCCAGCGTGGTGAAGCCGGCGCGGACCTTGATCAGGCCGGACTGCCGCAGATCGCGGATGCCGTCTCTGCGAGCCTGGTCCGCGATGTCCATCGCCGTTCCTTCGGACAGGATGATGCGCTGAATCTCTTCGCTGATGGGCATCACTTGGTAAATGCCGACACGACCTTTGTAGCCGTTGCTGCAGGCCGAGCAGCCGACAGCCCGGTACGGCTTCCAGCTGCCGTCGATGTCTTTTTCAGAGTAGCCGGCCTTCAGCATCGCCTCGCGCGGGTACTCGGCGGGTGTCTTGCAGACCTCGCAGAGGCGGCGCGCCAGCCGCTGGGCGGTGATCAACAACACGCTGGACGCGATGTTGAACGGGGCGACGCCCATGTTCAGCAAGCGGGTCAGCGTGGTGGGGGCGTCGTTCGTGTGCAGCGTCGACATCACCATGTGGCCGGTCTGCGCGGCCTTGATCGCGATGTCGGCGGTTTCGAGGTCGCGGATTTCGCCGACCATGATCACGTCGGGATCCTGGCGCAGGAACGACTTCAGCGCGGCCGAGAAGGTGAGCCCGGCCTTGTCGTTGACATTGACCTGGTTGATACCGGGGAGGTTGATTTCCGCAGGGTCTTCGACGGTCGAGATGTTGACGCCCGGCTGGTTCAGGATGTTCAGGCAGGTGTAGAGCGACACGGTCTTGCCGCTGCCGGTCGGACCGGTCACGAGGATCATGCCGTAGGGGCGGCCGATGCATTTCAGCAGGCGGTCCTTCTCGATCTTTTCGTAGCCGAGGGCCTCGATGCCGAGCTTGGCGCTGGACGGGTCGAGAATCCGGATCACGATCTTTTCGCCGAACAGTGTCGGCAGCGTGCTGACCCGGAAGTCGATCGCCTTGTTGCCGAACTTGAGCTTCATCCGGCCGTCTTGCGGCACGCGCTTCTCGGAGATGTCGAGACGCGAGATCACCTTGATGCGCGACGCGAGCTTTTCCTTGATCGCGATCGGCGGCTGGGTGATCTCACGCAACTCGCCGTCGACGCGGAAGCGCACGCGGTAGTGGTATTCGTAGGGCTCGAAGTGCAGGTCGGAGGCACGCGCATTGATCGCGTCGATCAGCATCTTCTGCAGGAAGCGCACGACCGGGGCGTCTTCGACATCGGTCGTGACTTCCTGGCTCTCGGGGGCCGCGGTCGTGTCTTCGTCGGAGACGTCGAACTCGAACTCGCCGCCGACGATGTTCTCGAGGGATTCGGTGGCACTGGTGCCACTGCTCTCGAGAATCTTCGCCAGCTTGTCGTGCTCGACGATGATCCATTCCGGCGACAGCTGCGTTGCGAACTTGATGCGCTCGGCCGCTTCCTGGTCGGTGGGATCGGCGCCGCCGATGAACAGCCGGTTGCCGCGCTTGCCGAGTACCAGCACCTGGTACTGAACCGTCAGCTTGGCGTCGATGACGTTCTTCGGCAGTTTCTGGGGGTCGACCGCATTCAGGTCGAGCAGCGGCAACGCAAGCGCGGTGGACAGGGTGTGTGCCAGATCCGACGAAGAGACCGCGCCGGCGGCGATGGCCGCGGAGACGAAGCTGGCTTTCCTCTCCTTCGACGACTTGACCAGGTCCTCGGCGGTCTTCGCATTCAGCTTGCCTGCATGCACCAGGACCCGCGCGACGCCGGAGAGTGCAGATTGAGGGGCTTCGGCAAGAGTGTCCACAGGCAGGTTTCGTGCAAAAAAGACTAGTCGACGATCAAACGATGATCGCCGATTCGAGTTGCACTGTAAACCGAAGCCAGCCCTGGAGCGGTCAAGAAGTCACAACCAGCCACCTGATGGCTTGCAACAGATTGCGTCCGGACGGCGAGGGCAAGGAATGAACTGCGGGAAAAACTGGTCGGGGTGAGAGGATTCGAACCTCCGGCCTCTACGTCCCGAACGTAGCGCTCTACCAGGCTAAGCTACACCCCGATCTTTCGGTGCGAACCCGCGAGCATCGCGAGGCACCTGATGACAACAAGCCGCAGTGTTCTG
This sequence comes from Rhizobacter sp. P5_C2, assembly GCF_054049715.1. Classification (NCBI taxonomy): domain Bacteria; kingdom Pseudomonadati; phylum Pseudomonadota; class Betaproteobacteria; order Burkholderiales; family Sphaerotilaceae; genus Rhizobacter; species Rhizobacter sp. P5_C2. The sequence goes on from NZ_JBFULV010000029.1 coordinate 62,920, forward strand.
ATTCGGGGGTCTCAGAACGACCTGTCGATCGATCGAAAACACAATTCTAGCAGAGCTTCGCGGTGTTTCGAGTCCGGCAGCAACAAGAGACTCGTGCGCGCCTTGTCGGCTTCATCGCGAGCGGCTTGCCGCGTGGCATCGAGCGCCCCGGTGAGGCGAACGATCTCGACGATTTCTGCGAGGCGCGCCACCTCGCCATGCTCGATGGCGTGGCGCACCACGGCGCGTTGTTCGGCGCTGCCGCGCTCCATCGCCAACAGGAGCGGCAGCGTCGGCTTTCCTTCGCGGAGATCGTCGCCGACGTTCTTGCCCAGTTGCTCCGTCGCGCCCTCGTAGTCCAGCAGGTCGTCGACCAGCTGGAACGCGGTGCCGAGCGCGCGACCGTAGCTCGCGCAGGCATCCTCGATGTGTGGCGGCGCATCCGACAGCACGGCACCCAGCCTGGCGCTGGCCTCGAACAGCTTGGCCGTCTTGAACCGGATGACGCGCAGGTAATCTTCCACCGCGAGGTCCGGGTCGTGCATGTTCATCAGCTGCAGCACCTCGCCTTCGGCGATCACGTTCGTCGCATCGGCCAGCACTTCGAGTACCCGCATGCGATTGACCGACACCATCATCTGGAAGGCGCGCGAGTACAGGAAGTCGCCGACCAGCACGCTGGCGGCGTTGCCGAACAATGCGTTGGCCGTGGCCCGCCCGCGACGCAACGCCGATTCGTCGACGACATCGTCGTGCAGCAGCGTGGCCGTGTGAATGAATTCGACGGTGGCCGCCAGATCGAATCGTTCCGGCCCGCGAAAGCCCAGCGCGTTGGCAAACAGCAACACCAGCATCGGGCGGATCCGTTTCCCGCCTGCGCTGATGATGTAGTTGGAGATCTGGTTGATCAGCACGACGTCCGATGACAGGCGCTGCCGGATCACCTGATCGACCTCGCTCATTTCCGGAGCCATGAGTTGCGCAAAACCGGGCGCGGGACTGGTGGGATGAGTGGTGGGGGTCTGCACGGAGGGCTCGGGTGTTTGCGCGAAATTATAGGAAGCGAGGACGTGCGACCGATTTGTGCAGGATTGCAGGCCCCGACGGGGTCGCGTCAGCCCGCACGGGCTTTCCCAGGTCTGGCAGTGCGTGCTAGACTCGCGGGCTCTGCATTTCCTGCAGGGTTCGCCCATGGGGTAGCGGCAATGGCAATCGAGCAGATCGAGAGATCCAGCAGATCGAGAGCCGAGGCCCCTGGCGGAATTCATCGAAAGGGCTGATATGTACGCGGTCATAAAAACCGGCGGCAAACAATACAAAGTTGCTGCAGGCGAAAAGATCAAGATAGAACAGATTGCTGCGGATGTTGGCCAAGAGATCACGATCGACCAGGTGCTTGCTGTCGGAAACGGCGCAGATCTGAAGGTCGGGACTCCCTTGGTTGCGGGCGCAAGCGTGAAGGCCACCGTGGTGGCGCAAGGCAGGCACGACAAGGTGCGCATCTTCAAGATGCGTCGTCGCAAGCACTACCAGAAGCGGCAAGGTCACCGCCAGAACTTCACCGAGATCGAGATCAGCGCGGTCTCCGCCTGATCGAAGCCTGACCTGCTTCCCCAAGCTTCCAGGAGTTAAACCATGGCACAGAAAAAGGGCGGCGGTTCCACACGGAACGGTCGCGATTCCCAACCCAAGATGCTCGGCGTCAAGGCCTTCGGTGGCCAGATGATTCCGGCCGGTTCGATCATCGTCCGCCAGCGCGGCACGAAGTTCCATGCCGGTCAGAACGTCGGCATCGGCAAGGACCACACGCTGTTCGCACTGGTCGATGGCGAAGTCACCTTCGCCATCAAGGGCCCGCGCAACCGCCAGACGGTCAGCGTCAAGACGGCAGCGTGAGCTGCGGCTGCCTCGCGCAGCTGGCGTTGATCCCGAGCCCCGGTCACCCGGGGCTTTTGTTTTTTCCGGTCGCCGGTCGACCGGTGGCCTACCATGCTGCCTCTGGCGGTGCGGCGGCCTGTGGGCGAGATCATGAAATTCGTAGACGAAGCGACCATCGATGTGGCGGCGGGCAATGGCGGCAACGGCTGCATGAGTTTTCGCCGCGAGAAGTTCATTCCCTTCGGCGGGCCGAACGGGGGTGATGGCGGGCGCGGCGGCAGCGTCTACGCCGTCGGCGACCGCAACCTGAACACGCTGATCGATTTCCGCTACGCACGCCGGCACGAAGCGCGCAGCGGCGAGAACGGCCGCGGCTCCGACCAGTACGGCGCCGCTGCCGAAGACATCGTGCTGCGCATGCCGATGGGCACGATCATCACCGACACCGAAAGCGGCCAGGTGGTGGCCGAACTGCTGGTGCCCGACGAGCGAGTGCTGCTGGTCAAGGGTGGCGATGGCGGCTTCGGCAACCTGCATTTCAAGACCAGCACCAACCGCGCGCCGCGCCAGAAGACGCCCGGCTGGCCCGGCGAGCAGAAGAAGCTGAAGCTCGAACTGCGCGTGCTGGCCGACGTCGGCCTGCTCGGCATGCCGAACGCCGGCAAGTCGACGCTGATCGCCGCGATCTCGAATGCCAAGCCGAAGATCGCCGACTACCCGTTCACGACCCTGCATCCGAACCTGGGCGTGGTCCGCGTGGCGCCGGAGCAGAGCTTCGTCGTGGCCGACATCCCCGGGCTGATCGAAGGCGCGGCCGAAGGCGCCGGCCTCGGCCACTACTTCCTGCGCCACCTGCAGCGCACCCACCTGCTGCTGCACATGGTCGACATGGCGCCGTTCGACGACGCGGTCGATCCGGTCGCGCAGGCCAAGGCCATCGTCACCGAGCTGAAGAAGTACGACCAGTCGCTGTACGACAAGTCGCGCTGGCTGGTCCTCAACAAGCTCGACATGGTGCCGCTCGACGAGCGCGAGAAGCGCGTGAAAGACTTCGTCAAGCGCTTCAAGTGGAAGGGCCCGGTGTTCCAGATTTCCGCACTGACGCGCGAAGGCTGCGAGCACCTGGTGCATGCGATCTACAAGCATGTGGCGGCTTTGAAGAACGTCGTGCCGGACGATCCCGATCCCCGCTTCGACGCGCCCGTGCAAGACCAGGGGTCCCCCGCTGCCGCGCACGAGTGACGACCATGAGTGATGCCCATGAGTGAAGCGCTGAAGAACGCCCGCCGCATCGTCGTCAAGGTCGGCTCCAGCCTCGTGACGAACGAAGGCCGGGGTGTCGATGCCGAAGCGGTCGGCAACTGGTGCCGGCAGATGGCGCACATCGCGGGCCAGGGCCGCGAGATCGTGATGGTCTCGAGCGGCGCGATCGCCGAAGGCATGAAGCGCCTCGGCTGGGCGGCGCGCCCGAAGGCGATCCATGAACTGCAGGCCGCCGCCGCGGTCGGGCAGATGGGCCTGGCGCAGATCTACGAGACCCAGCTGCGGGCCTACGGCATGGGCAGCGCGCAGGTGCTGCTGACGCATGCCGACCTGGCCGACCGGGAGCGCTACCTGAACGCGCGCTCGACGCTGCTGACGCTGCTGCGCCTGCGCGTCGTGCCGGTCATCAACGAGAACGACACCGTCGTCAACGACGAGATCAAGTTCGGCGACAACGACACGCTGGGCGCGCTGGTGGCCAACCTCATCGAAGCAGACGCGCTGGTGATCCTCACCGACCAGAAAGGCCTGTACTCGGCCGATCCGCGCAAGGATGAATCAGCCACCTTCATCCACGAGGCGCAGGCCGGGGCGCCCGAGCTGGAGCGCATGGCCGGCGGTGCCGGTTCCAGCCTCGGCCGCGGCGGCATGATCACGAAGATCCTGGCGGCCAAGCGGGCAGCCCGCAGCGGCGCCTCGACCGTCATCGCCTGGGGGCGCGAGCCCGACGTGCTGATGCGCCTGGTGCAGGGCGAGGCGATCGGCACCGCGCTCAACGCGCCGACGCAGAAGATGGCCGCGCGCAAGCAATGGATGGCCGATCACCTGCAGTTGCGGGGTGCTGTCGTGATCGACGACGGTGCGGTCGCGAAGTTGCGCGATGAAGGCAAAAGCCTGCTGCCGATCGGGATGATCGAGGTGCATGGCGAGTTCGCGCGTGGCGACGTGATCGCGGTGCGCTCGGGCGTGGGCCTCGAGATCGCCCGCGGCCTGGCGAACTATTCGAGTTCGGAGGCGCGCCTGATCGCGCGCAAGCCGTCGAGCGAATTCGAGCGGCTGCTCGGCTTCACCGGCGAGCCGGAGATGATCCACCGCGACAACCTGGTGCTCGGCTGACGGTCTGACGAACCGGCGATCGCCGAGGCTCAGTCCTTCGGCGCGCCGGGTTCCTCGTCGAGCGCCTGCGGTTCGGTCGCCGGCCGCGATTCCTCGAATCCGTCATCACGGTGATGCGGGCGCATGCCCGAGCGCAGGTAGCGGTTGTGGTGGTTCCCGCGTGGCAGGAAGCGCGCGAGTTCGGTCAGCGCCATCTGGTAGACGTCGCGCTTGAATTCGATCACGACCTCGAGCGGCACCCAGTACTCGTTCCAGCGCCAGGCATCGAATTCAGGATGGTCGGTGGCGCGCAGGTTCATGTCAGTGTCGCGGCCGACCAGTTGCAGCAGGAACCAGATCTGCTTCTGCCCGCGGTAGTGGCCGCGGGCATCGCGCCGGATGAAATGGTCGGGCACTTCATAGCGCAGCCAGTCACGCGTGCGCGCGATGATGCGAACATGGTCCGACGTCAGCCCCACCTCCTCGTGAAGCTCGCGGAACATCGCCTGCTCGGGCGTCTCGCCGTATTTGATGCCCCCTTGCGGGAACTGCCAGGAGTGGGTCCGGATCCGTTTGCCCCAGAAAACCTGGTTCTTCGTATTGAGCAGGATGATGCCGACGTTGGGTCTGAACCCTTCTCGGTCGAGCATAATCAACCTCAAATTCCTTAGTTGAATTCATTATTGCACCGGCATGACGGGAATCAACCCCGTGGCTTTCCCTCAAGCCTTGCCGACTGCTGTTTTCTTCAGCGTTCTTTTTCGGCGTTCTCCCCCGCATCCCCATGAAAGCCTCCCAGTTCTTCGTCTCGACCCTCAAGGAAGCGCCCGCCGACGCGGAAGTCATGAGCCACAAGCTGATGCTGCGTGCGGGCTTCATCAAGCGCCTCGGCGCGGGCATCTACACCTACATGCCGATGGGGCTGCGGGTGATCCGCAAGGTCGAGGGCATCATCCGCGAAGAGATGAACCGGGCTGGTGGCATCGAGCTGCTGATGCCGGTGGTGCAACCGGCCGAGCTGTGGCAGGAAACAGGGCGCTTCCAGAAGATGGGGCCGGAGCTGCTGCGGGTGAAGGATCGGCACGACCGCGACTTCATCATCCAGCCGACCTCTGAAGAGGTCATCACCGACATCGCGCGCCAGGAGCTGCGCAGCTACCGGGCGCTGCCGAAGAATTTCTATCACATCCAGACCAAGTTCCGCGACGAGCGCCGCCCGCGCTTCGGCGTGATGCGCGGGCGTGAGTTCACGATGAAGGACGCCTACTCCTTCGACCGTGACCTCGAATCCGCGCGCAAGAGCTACCAGGCGATGTTCGACGCCTACGTGCGCATCTTCGAGCGCCTGGGCCTGCAGTTCCGCGCGGTCGCGGCCGACACCGGGGCGATCGGCGGCGAGGTCTCGCAGGAGTTCCAGGTCATCGCCGACACCGGCGAAGACGCGCTGGTCTACTGCCCGACCTCCGACTTCGCCGCCAACATCGAACTTGCCGAAGCGCTGCCCGCCATCGCGCAGCGCGCTGCTGCCAGCGCCGCCCTCCAGCGCACGCCCACGCCCAAGGCCAGCACCTGCGCCGATGTGGCGGCGCTGCTCGGCGTGCCGCTGCAGACCACGGTGAAATCGCTGGTGCTCGCCACCGACGAGAAGAACGAGGCCGGCGACCTGAAGCAGACGACGATCTGGCTGCTGCTGGTGCGCGGCGATCACTCGCTGAACGAGGTCAAGGCCGGCAAGCTCCCGGGCCTGAAGGAAGGCTACCGCTTCGCCACGGTGTCGGAGATCGAGGACCACTTCGGCTGCAAGCCCGGCTTCCTCGGCCCGATCGGCCTGCGCAAGCCGGTGAAGATCGTCGCCGACCGCACGGTCGCCAACATGAGCGATTTCATCTGTGGCGGCAACGAGCCCGACGTGCACCTCACCGGCGTCAACTGGGGCCGCGACCTGCCCGAGCCCGACCTGGTGGCCGATATCCGCAATGTGCTCGAGGGCGACGCGTCGCCCGACGGCAAGGGCGTGCTGGCGATCCAGCGCGGCATCGAGGTCGGCCACGTGTTCCTGCTCGGCACGAACTACACGAAGGCGATGAACGCCACCTACCTCGATGAATCCGGCAAGCCGCAGCTGATGATGATGGGCTGCTACGGCATTGGCGTCACCCGCATCCTGGGCGCCGCGATCGAGCAGCGCCACGATGAGCGCGGCATGCTGTGGCCGACCGCGATCGCGCCGTTCAGCGTCGTGATCTGCCCGATCGGCTACGACCGGTCGGCCGAGGTGCAGGCGGCCGCCGACAAGTTGCACGACGACCTCGAAGCCCTCGGCATCGACGTGATGCTCGACAACCGCGGCGAGCGCCCGGGCGCGATGTTCGCCGACTGGGAACTGATCGGCGTGCCGCACCGCGTGGTGCTGTCCGACCGCGGCCTGAAGGAAGGCAAGGTCGAGTACCAGGGCCGCGCCGACGCGCAAGCCACGGCGGTGCCCGCCGCCGAGGTGCTCGAATTCGTGAAGGCGAAGCTGGCGTCATGACCGCCGAGTGGCCCGCGGCGGCTCCGCGCGTCGCGGGCGCCGTGCGGCGGCGATGGCTGCTGGCTGCCGCGGCCGCCCCGTGGCTGGCGCTGCCGACGCGCGAGGCCCGGGCG
>NZ_JBFULV010000030.1:0-68052 GCF_054049715.1 Rhizobacter sp. P5_C2
CTGCGGGGCCGGGCGCTGCAGCTCGATTCCGGACGGACCGCTGCCGGCAGCGCCGCGGCGCACACGGCACGCACCGCGCGCGCCGCCGCCTTTTTCTGCCAGCACCTGACGACCCCGCGCACCGTCTGCGTGATCTGGCCCGAACCGGCCCGCGCCACGCCGGCCGTTGCCTGGGAGCGGCTGGCCGCCTGAACGGTCACGACAGCGGCAGGCCCGTCGGCCTGAGACAATCGCCGCATGCCCACCTCTTCGATGCCGCTCGACGGCAACCCTGCTTACGCACTGCGCGCCGCCGAACTGCGCGACGTCGTGCCGATCGTCGGCCTGATCCGCGAACTCGCCGAGTTCGAGAAGCTGACCCACCTGCTGCAAGTCACGCCCGAGAAGCTGCGGCCCAACCTGTTCGGCGAGAGGGCCGTCGCCGAGGCAATGGTCGCCGAGGCCGATGGCGAGGTGATCGCCTTCGCGCTGTTCTTCACCAACTTCTCCACCTTCCTCGCGCAGCCGGGGCTCTACCTGGAAGACCTGTACGTGCAGCCCGCGCACCGCGGCGCGGGCGTCGGCGAGGCCCTGCTGACGCGGCTGGCCCGGCTGGCGGTCGACCGCGGCTACGGCCGCTTCGAATGGAGCGTGCTCGACTGGAACGAGAACGCCATCCGCTTCTACGAGCGCATGGGCGCGACGGTGCTGCCGGACTGGCGCATCTGCCGCATCACCGGCGACGCGCTGGCGAGGTTCGGCGCCTGACGCCCGCGTAGATCCCGATGCGCCGTGGCGGCGCCGGCGCCTAAGCTGCGCCGGATGACCGCCGTCGACGCCTACCGCAGCCTTCATTCCTCGTTCCGCTGGCAGGTGCCGGCCGACTTCAACATCGGCGAGGCCTGCTGCGGCCGCTGGGCGCGCGAGACGCCGGACGCGATCGCGATCCGCCACGAACGCGAGGACGGCACGCGCCGCACCTGCAGCTACCGCCAGCTGCAGGCCCGTTCGCGGCGGCTCGCGGCCGCGCTGCAGCGGCTCGGCGTGCGGCGCGGCGACCGCGTCGCCATCGTGATGGCGCAGCGCATCGAGACCGCGGTCGCGCACATCGCGCTGCACCAGCTGGGCGCGGTCGCGATGCCGCTGTCGGTGCTGTTCGGCCCCGAGGCGCTTGAGTTCCGGCTGCAGGACAGCGAGGCCTGCGTCGCGATCGGTGACGAGGCGTCGATCGCCGCGCTGCGCGCGGTGCGCCCGCAGTGCCCGGCGCTCGCCTCGTTGATCGCCGTCGGCGCGGCGGCGGCCGGGGCGGGCGAGGTCGACTGGGACGCGCTGCTGCAGCAGGACGAGGCCGGCTTCGTGCCGGTCACGACGCACGCCGGCGACCCGGCGATCCTGATCTACACCAGCGGCACCACCGGCCCGCCGAAGGGTGCGCTGCTGCCGCAGCGGGCGCTGATCGGCAACCTGAGCGGCTTCGTCGCGAGCCAGAACTGGTTCCCGCGCCGCGACGAGGTGTTCTGGAGCCCGGCCGACTGGGCCTGGACCGGTGGCCTGATGGACGCGCTGCTGCCGACGCTCTACTTCGGCCGCGAGATCGTCGCGTACCAGGGCCGCTTCGGCCCGGAGAAGGCCTTCGAGCTGATGGCGCGCTACGGCGTGACCAACACCTTCCTGTTCCCGACCGCACTGAAGGCGATGATGAAGGCCGTGCCGTCGCCGCGCGGGCGCTACGCGCTGCGGCTGCGTGCGGTGATGAGCGCCGGCGAGGCGGTCGGCGACGCGGTGTTCGCGTGGTGCCGCGAGCAGCTCGGCATCACCGTCAACGAGATGTTCGGCCAGACCGAGATCAACTACGTGGTCGGCAACTGCACCGAGTTCCTCGATGCCGACGGCCGCGCGCAGCCCGGCTGGCCGGCGCGCCCGGGCAGCATGGGCCGGGCCTACCCGGGGCACCGGGTCGCGGTGCTCGACGACGACGGCCGCGAATGTTCGCGCGGCACGCCCGGCGATGTCGCGGTGCACCGCCGCGACGTGCACGGCGACCCCGACCCGGTGTTCTTCCTCGGCTACTGGCGCAACGATGGCGCGACGCGCGCCAAGTTCACCGGCGACCCCGACGACAGCTGGTGCCGCACCGGCGACACCGCGCTGATGGACGACGACGGCTACCTCTGGTACCAGGGCCGCAGCGACGACGTGTTCAAGGCGGCCGGCTACCGGATCGGGCCGAGCGAGATCGAGAACTGCCTGGTCAAGCACCCGGCGGTCGTGAACGCCGCGGTCGTGCCCAAGCCCGACTCCGAGCGCGGCGCGCTGGTCAAGGCCTACGTGGTGCTGGCCGCCGGCGTGGTCGGCGATGCGGCATTGATCGAGGAGTTGCAGGCGCACGTGAAGGGCCGGCTCGCGCCCTACGAGTACCCGAAGGAGATCGAGTTCATCGACGCGCTGCCGATGACGACCACTGGCAAGGTGCAGCGGCGGGTGCTGCGGCTGCGGGAAGAGGAGCGGGCGAAACGACGATAGAAATCGTTGTCGTGCGCTGCAGCGCGTGATCCGGCGCACATCCTCGCGAGGGTCTCGACGTAGACTTCCAGCGACGCACGGACAAGGAGGGCGCATGTCGCTCAAAGCAGATGTAGATGAGAAGCGTCGCGAGATTTCTTCGGACAATCTTTCGATGTCGATCGGCGAGTTGCTCAATCTGTACAAGGACAAGGAACTCGATATCCACCCTGAGTTCCAGCGCGTCTTTCGATGGGAGAGCCAGCAGAAATCGAGACTGATCGAATCGTTGCTGCTGGGTATCCCACTTCCGTCGATCTACGTCGCGACCAGCGGCGCCGGGGTGTGGGAAGTCATCGACGGTGTACAGCGGCTCTCGACGATCTTCGAGTTCATGGGAGAACTGCTGGGCCCGAATGACGAAACCAAGCTTGAACTGCAGTGCAAGCCCGCTCTTGTGCTGGAAGGGACCAAGCACTTGCCGAGCTTGGAGGGGGTCACGTTCGAGGCCATGGATCATGCGCTGCGTCTGGAATTCAAGCGGACCCGCCTGGACATCAAGGTTCTGGCCAGAGAGCAGCAAGGCAAGGCAACCGGGAAGTTCGATCTCTTCGAGCGATTGAACACGTATGGTGAGCCGCTGTCTCCGCAAGAACTGAGGAATTGCGTGCTGGTGAGCCTGAACCCCGGCCTCTTCAGATGGTTAAAGGAGCTGGCTTCCGATGCGCACTTCCGCGCGAGTGTGCTTCTGAGCGAAGCGCAGGTCCTTGAGCAATACGATATGGATCTTGCGCTTCGCTTCGTCACGCTGCGCGACGTCGATCCGACCTCGATCGGAGACGTGCATGAGTTCTTGAGAGATCGGATGGAGCAGATCGCTACCGATCCGGAGTTCGATACTGAATCCGAGCGCGATGTGTTTCAGGAGGTGTTTGCTTTCCTGGACGCGACGCTGGACGGCGATGCATTTCGACGGTGGAGCGAAGGCCGCGACTCCTTCAGTGGCGGATTTTCGCTTGGGGCATACGAAGGCTTGGCGTTGTCCCTGGGGCGGCACTGGCACCAGGTTCGAGCACAGCACGACACGTTCGACATTCACAAGGTCGTCAAGTCCCTCTGGTCCACAAAGGCATACAAGGAGAGCTTCTCCGGCTTGCGGGCGCGGGAGCGAATGGCCCGGGTGCGTCCCGCTGCCGATGCGCTGATTGCTGAAGAACTCGCTCGCCATGAACCCCGCCGACGTGGCGCTCCAATGGCACAAGCTGCTGCCAAGGTGGTGCCGGCGAACAAGGCAGCAGCCAAGCGGGTGGTCGTGCCGCGTCGACCTTAGGAGCCACCGTGAGCGTGCAATCTCTGGAAGGCTTGCAGGCTGCGCTGGAGAGGGATCTCTCTTGGCGCAAGAAGGAGCTCAGTGGCCTGCGCATTTCAGCCATGAGATCAGCGACAGAAAGGAACTATCTCTTTCGTGCCGGCTTGGTTCTCATCTGTGCCCACTGGGAGGGCTTCTTGAAGAAAGCCGTCGAGAAGTATGTGGCGCATGTGTTTGCGCAGGGGCTGCGGTTGCGCGACTTGGCGCCCGTGTTTGTTGCGCAGGCCCTCTTCTCGGATGTCCGGCGAGCCAGCGAGGCTGAGTTTCCTGGCAACGAAACACATGTACGTCTGGCAGAGCGAATTCAGCTGGGGCTTGACGTGGTGTGCTCGCACTCTGGATGGCTTGCAAAGACCGAGGGGAATCCCAGCAGCACGCTGGTGGCAAGGCTTCTCGGCTCGGTAGGAGTCGATGCGGAAATGGGGCTCGATGCGGCCGGTTGGTCCACGACGAAGGTGTTCATCGACGAGCAGGTTGTTGCAGATCGCCACAAGGTTGCCCACGGCGAAGGCTTCCCCGTGTCGAAAGAGCAGTTCTTGGAACGATCGGGCCGGATGCTTGATCTTCTGGACCGCCTGAGCGCGGAGATCATTCGAGCCGCTGAGAGGAAGGCCTACCGCTTGTCGTGAAGCCTAAGGCACCAGTCTGGCCGCGAGCTTGCGCACCGTGTTGATCCCGCGGAAGGTCGTTCGCAACCTGCACGCGCGCTCGAAGTTCACGTTGGAGAAGGTTGATTCGCTCTGCTTCTTCGCGCAGCGCCACCAGACCTCGCGGCCATGCACGTGGAAGTCGTCGATCCCGCTGCGCAGGCCCATCAGGGTCTGGACGGCCGGCGCGGCCATAGGCTCGGCCAGGAACCCGATGTTCAGCGCGCCGGCCGAGGCCATCGCCGCCTCGTCGAACGGCCGGTGCGCGGCGATCTGCGCCAGCTCGGCGACGCTGCGCACGAAGGTGTCGACCTCGAAGCCGAGGCCTTCGCGCAGGCCTTGCTCGATCTTGCGCACCAGCGCGGCCTCGCCGCTGCGGCTCGTGAAGATCACGTTGCCGCTTGCGATGAAGGTCTCGACCTGCTGCAGGCCGAACTGCTCGAACAGCGCGCGCAGCGCCTCCATGCGGACGGTGCGCCCGCCGACATTGATCGCGCGCAGGAAGGCGACGTAGGTGGTCATGGACGGCGATGATGCCGCAGTGCGTGCGGGCGCGATTCTTCATAAACTCGCACGATGACCACCTTCACCACCCTCCCGCTCGGCCGCAGCGACCTGCGTGTCACCCCGATCTGCCTCGGCACGATGACCTTCGGCGAACAGGTCGACGAAGCCGCGGCGCACCGCATCCTCGACGAGGCCGTCGCGCGCGGCATCAACTTCATCGACACCGCCGAGATGTACGCGGTGCCGACGCGCCGAGAAACCTACGGCGCCACCGAACGCATCATCGGCAACTGGTTCGCCGCCCGGCCCGGCATGCGCCAGAAGGTGGTGCTCGCGACCAAGGTGGCCGGCCCCGGGCGCAACATGGACTGGGTGCGCGGCGGCAGCCCGAACCTGCTGCCGGCCGAGATCGTGCAGGCCTGCGACGACAGCCTGAAGCGCCTGCGCACCGACGTGATCGACCTCTACCAGATCCATTGGCCGAACCGCAACGTGCCGACCTTCGGCGCGCTCTACTTCGACCCGTCCAAGGACGACGAATTCAGCAGCATCCACGAGCAGTTGCAAGCGCTGGCCGGGCTGGTGAAGGCCGGCAAGGTCCGGCACATCGGGCTGTCGAACGAGACGCCGTGGGGCGTCGGCGAGTTCCTGCGGGTGGCCGGCCAGCACGGGCTGCCGCGCGTGGCCACCGTGCAGAACCCGTACGCGCTGACCAGCCGCGCGCTCGACAACGGGCTCGACGAGATGTTGTACCGCGAGCAGGTCTCGCTGCTCGCGTATTCGCCGCTCGCGTTCGGTTCGCTGACCGGCAAGTACGACGAGATCGGCTTCGACGCCGCCGACAAGCCCGGGCGGCTGGCGATCTTCGACGGCATGAAGAAAGGCCGCTGGGGCCGCCCCGAGGCGCTGGCCGCGGCGCGCCTGTACAACGCGCTGGCGCGGCGCCACGGCCTGACGCCGACGCAGCTCGCACTCGCCTTCGTCTACGGCAGCCGTCGCGTCGCGAGCACCATCATCGGCGTCACCTCGCTCGCGCAGCTGGACGAGAACCTGGCGGCCTGGGGCACGGCGCTGTCACCGGAGCTGCTGGCCGAGATCGACGCGATCCGCTGGACGCACCGCGATCCGGCGCAGTGATGCGGGCTGTTCTGCTCAGCCGAAGGTGAACGCGAAGGCGCGCGCGCCGGGATCGAGGAAGCGGATCTCGATCGTGCGGTCGCCGATGCGGCCTTGCTGGCGCACCAGCTGGTACAGGCGCTCGGCGTCGATCACGCCGTTGCCGTCGGCGTCGGTGTCGACGCCGTGGTCGGCGCCGGGCGGCTTGCCGTCCAGCGTCAGCCGGAAGCGCACCCGCATGCCGGCCGATGCGCGGCCGAGCACCAGGTGCAGGTCGCGTGCATGGAAGCGATACACCACGCTGCCGCCGGCGCGGCTAAGCTCGGCAAACTCGGGCTGCACCGCCCATTCGCCCGACAGCCCCCATTCGTTCACGCGTGGCGTGCCCGGCGTGTAGGCGTGTGCGCGGTCGCGGACGATGCCGCCCGGCGACGCGAAGCTCTCCGCCTGTTGGTAGCCGATGTAGGTCTCCGGCGACTTCGCGTTGGCCATGTCGGGCGGCAGGCCGACGCCGCTGGTGTCCAGCGTGACGGAGGGCATCGGCTTGCGGGCCGCATCGGTGCCCGATTCCTTCAGCAGCGCGTGGATCACCTTCTCGGTCGCGTCGAAGTCGCCTTCGCCGTACTGCTGATGGCGGATGCGGCCCTGCGCATCGACGAGGTAGAACGCCGGCCAGGCCCGGTTCTGGAACGAGCGCCAGACCGCGAAGTTGCTGTCGACGGCGACCGGGAAGCCGATCTTCAGGTCCTGCATCGCGCGCTGGATGTTCGCGAGGTTCTTCTCGAACGCGAACTCCGGCGTGTGCACGCCGACCACGACCAGGCCCTGGGCGGCGTAGCGCTCGGCCCATGCGCGCACGTAGGGCAGCGTGCGCAGGCAGTTGATGCACGAGTACGTCCAGAAGTCCACCAGCACGACCTTGCCGCGCAGCGACTCGAGCGTCAGCGGTGGCGAGTTGAGCCAGCCGACCGCGCCGGCGAGGCTGGGGGGCGCGATGGGCGGCTCGGCCGCGCGGGCGATGGGCGTGGCGAGGCAGGCGGCCAGCACGGCCAACAGGGTCAGCGGCCGGCACAGCGAGGTGATGCGGTGGAGGATGGACATGGTGGTCAGTGTGGAGGGAGAACCGGGGAAAATCGAAGGAAGGCGCTCATGCCTTGGCCACGTCGATCACCGCCTGCGCGAACGCACGCGGTGCTTCCTGCGGCAGGTTGTGCCCGATGCCGCCCGTCAGGTTGCGGTGCTCGTACGGGCCGCTGAACTTGCCGGCATACGCCGCCGGTTCCGGGTGCGGCGCGCCGTTGGCATCGCCTTCCAGCGTGATGGCCGGCACCGCGATGCGCGGCGCGGTGGCCAGCTTCGCTTCGATCTCGTCGTACTTCGATTCGCCGGCCGCCAGGCCGAGCCGCCAGCGGTAGTTGTGCACCGCGATCGCGACGTGGTCGGGGTTGTCCAGCGACTTGGCCGAGCGGTCGAAGGTCGCATCGTCGAAGCGCCACTGCGGCGAGGCCGTCTGCCAGATCAGCTTCGCGAACGCATGGCGGTTCGCGTCGTAGCCGCGGCGGCCGCGTTCGGTCGTCAGGTAGAACTGGTACCACCACTGCAGCTCGGCCGCCGGCGGCAGCGGCTGCTGGCCGGCCTGCACGTTCGACACCAGGTAGCCGCTGACCGACACCAGCGCCTTCGTGCGCTGCGGCCACACGGCCGCGACGATGCAGGCGGTGCGCGCGCCCCAGTCGCAGCCGGCCATCACGGCCTGGTCAATCTTCAGCGCGTCCATCAGCGCGATCACGTCTTGCGCGATGGCACCTTGCTGGCCGTTGCGCGGCGTGTCGGCCGACAGGAAGCGCGTGCTGCCGTAGCCGCGCAGGAACGGCACGATCACGCGCCAGCCGGCCGCCGCCAGCAGCGGTGCCACGTCGACGTAGGTGTGGATGTCGTACGGCCAGCCGTGCAACAGCATGACCACCGGGCCGTTGGCCGGGCCGGCTTCGGCGTAGCCGACGCTCAGCACGCCGGCGTCGATCTGCTTCAGCGCGCCGAACGAGGTGTTGGTGCCGGGCTTGATGTCGGGCAGCGTGGTGCGTGATGCCTCGGCGAAGGCCGGGGTCATCAGGCCCAGCTGGGCAACGCCGATGGTGGCGGCCGCGGCGCCGAACAGGTGGCGGCGTTGGAGATCGATCTTCTCGGACATGGCGAACCTCTTGTGTTGGAGACGGGTTGAAGGACAGGCCTCATTGAGCCGGCCCGACGTATCCCGGGTGTGTCATGGAGGCTGCGTTTTTGTCCCGCGCCGTGTCGGCGCCCGGTCCGGACAAAGAGTGATACAGAACGATGTCCCTACACTCGCGGCCATGGCACGCAAGGACCACGCTTCAGAGACCCCCGCGACGCAGCTGCTGCGCAAGAGCGGCATCGCGTTCACCGAACACCTCTACGACTACATCGAGCACGGCGGCACCACCGAATCGGCACGCCAGCTCGGCGTCGACGAGCACCACGTCGTCAAGACGCTGGTGATGGAGGACGAGAGCGCCGCACCGCTGATCGTGCTGATGCACGGCGACCGGCAGGTCAGCACGAAGAACCTCGCGCGGCAGATCGGCGCGAAGAAGGTCGCGCCGTGCAAGCCCGAGGTGGCGCAGCGCCACAGCGGTTTCCTGGTCGGCGGCACCTCGCCGTTCGGCACGCGCAAGGCGATGCCGGTGTACGTGGAGGCCAGCATCCTCGAGCTGTCTGCCATCTACATCAACGGCGGGCGCCGCGGCTACCTGGTCGGCATCGCGCCCGGCGTGCTGACCCGCCTGCTCGGCGCGAAGCCGGTGCAGTGCGCCGGTGCAGAATGAGCGCCCAGCCGCCAACCGCACGCCAAGAACCCCATGGAGACTCTCTACACCGTTGCCGCCGTGATCGCGGCCTACCTGATCGGCTCGCTGTCGTTCGCCGTGATCGTCAGCCGGGCCATGGGCCTGAACGATCCGCGCAGCTACGGCTCGGGCAACCCGGGTGCGACCAACGTGCTGCGCTCGGGCAACAAGACGGCCGCCATCCTGACGCTGCTGCTCGACGCGCTGAAGGGCTACGTGCCGGTGCTGCTGGTGGTGTTGTTCGGTGCGCGCTTCGGGCTGCACGAGGGCACCGTTGCGCTGGTCGGGCTGGCGGCCTTCGTCGGGCACCTGTGGCCGGTGTTCTTCCGCTTCCAGGGCGGCAAGGGCGTGGCCACCGCGGCCGGCGTGCTGCTGGCGTTCAACCCCTGGCTGGGCGCGGCGACGCTGCTCACCTGGATCATCATCGCGGGCTTCTTCCGCTACTCGTCGCTCGCGGCGCTGGTGGCCGCGGTGTTCGCACCGTTCTATCAACTGCTGATCTGGGACGGCGGCCCGCTGGCCGGCGCGATCGTCGTGATGAGCCTGCTGCTGGTCTGGCGCCATCTGCCCAACATCCAGAAGCTGATCGCCGGCACCGAGAGCAAGCTCGGCAGCAAGAAGACCGCGCCGGCCAAGGCCGATGCCGCCAAGCACGATGCTGCCAGGCACAGCGCCAAGCATTCGCACAAGCATCCCCCCAAGCATTCCGACCACGGAGCCAAGCCATGACCCACGCCGTACGGCGTTTCCACGTCGAGGACCGCTATTCCGACATGGCCATCCACCATGGCACGGTCTACCTCGCCGGCCAGGTGCCTGACGACACGACGCAGGACATCCGCGGCCAGACCCGCCAGGTGCTGGCGATGGTCGACCGGCTGCTCGCCGAGGCGCACACCGACAACGCGCACATCCTGATGGCGCAGATCTTCCTGGCCGACATGGCCGATTTCGCCGGCATGAACGAGGTCTGGGACGACTGGGTCGCCCCCGGCGACGCACCGCCGCGCGCGACCGTGCAGGCGAAGCTGGCGAACCCGGCCTACCGCATCGAGATCGTCGTCACCGCGGCCCTGAAGGCCTGATCGACCCCACGCCGCACGGCGAAAGCCGCGCCGGCGAGGGGGTTTGTCGACAAGGGGGCTTGTAGATGCGAACGGTTCGCATTTAAACTGCGACCCATGCACACCTCCACCCACCTGTCCCCCGCCGCGCAGGCCCTGCCCGCGGCGCCCGCCCGTTCTCCCCGTGCGCAGCCGGCTGGCGGCAGCACGGCGGGGCCGGTCCGCTGCATCACCAGCGCGCAGATCCTCGACGGCGAGACGGTCGTCGAGATCGAACACGACGGCATGCGCTACCGCCTGCGACAAACGTCGCTCGGCAAGCTGATCCTGACCAAATAGGGTCCAGGCGTCCTCAAGTCGGCGCCAGAGCGCGCCGATAGCCTCCTGATCCCGTTGCAGCCGCCCAGGCTGCGCGAGCGAATCAGGAGACAACATGAATTTCGTCAACCGGATGAAGATCGGGACGCGGCTGGGCCTGGGTTTCGGCGTCGTGATCCTGTTGCTGGTGCTGATCACCGGCGTGTCGGTGTGGCGCATCCGCGCCATCAATGCGGCCACGGCCGAGATCGTCACCGAGGGCTACGGCCAGATCGCGCTCGCCACCGAGATCGACCGCGCCGTCAACAAGCAGGCCAACCACCTGCGCAGCGCGGTGCTGGCCGTCGGCGACGAGGCCGAGGTCAAGGGCTACATCACGAAGGTCAGCGAGGCCACGCGCGAGATCTCGCTGCTGCGCGAGAAGCTGGCCGCGACCGGTGCCTCCGCGAAGGGCGACGAACTGCTGAAGGCCTTGCAGGAAAGCGGCGACGCCTACGTCAAGAAGCGCCAGAAGGTCGTCACGCTGCTGCAGGCCAACCTGCCCGATGCCGCGCGCAACTTCCTGCTGAAGGAAGTGCGGCCGCTGCAAGATGCCTACCTTGCCGCGTCGCTCGACATGGTGAAGTTCCACGAATCGCAGATGCGGGCGGACGCGCAGCAGGCGCAAGCTTCCGGCCGTGCGGGGATCGTCACGACGCTGGTGCTGGCCGGCGTGGCCGCGCTGTGCGGCGTCGCGATCAGCCTGGTCATCAGCCGCTCGATCACCGGTGCGCTGCGTCGCGCGGTGCTGGTGGCCGAGACGGTGGCGGCCGGCGACCTGACCTCGCGCATCGAGGTGCACGGCACCGACGAGACCAGCCAGTTGCTGGGCGCGCTGCAGGTGATGAACGACAGCCTGGTGCGGGTGGTGGGCGCGGTGCGCGCCGGGTCGGACAGCATCGCGACCGGTTCGAGCGAGATCGCCGGCGGCAACGCCGATCTGTCGCAGCGCACCGAGGAGCAGGCGTCGAACCTGCAGCGCACGGCCGCGTCGATGGAGCAAATTACCGCGACGGTGCGGGCGAATGCCGACACCGCGCGCCAGGCGACGCAGCTCGCGAGCTCGGCCCGCCAGGTGGCGGTGCAGGGCGGCGACGTGGTCGGCCGGGTCGTGACGACGATGGAAGAGATCAGCGCGAGCTCGCGCAAGATCAGCGACATCATCGGCGTGATCGACGGCATCGCCTTCCAGACCAACATCCTGGCGCTGAACGCGGCCGTCGAGGCAGCACGCGCCGGTGAACAGGGCCGTGGCTTCGCGGTGGTGGCCAGCGAGGTGCGCAGCCTCGCGCAGCGCAGCGCGCAGGCGGCCAAGGAGATCAAGGCGCTGATCGGCGCGAGCGTCGAGAAGGTCGCGGCCGGCACGCAGCTGGTGGGCGACGCCGGCGTGACGATGAAGGACGTCGTGGCCCAGGTGAAGCGGGTGGCCGAGCTGATCGACGAGATCAGCAACGCGACCGGCGAGCAGACGGCCGGCATCGGGCTGGTCAGCGATTCGGTGATGCAGATCGAACAGGTGACGCAGCAGAACGCGGCGCTGGTCGAGCAGTCTGCCGCGGCGGCCGACAGCCTTCAGCAGCAGGCGGCGCGGCTGGTGGATGCTGTTCGCCAGTTCAAGCTGAAGGACGACGGCTTGCTCGCGGCCGCCTGACGCGTCACGCGACCGGCAGTCCCAGCAGGGCGGGGTCCCCTCGCCCCAGCCGGAACAGCACCGGCTCGTCCGTCGTCAGGTCGACCACCGTGGTCGGCTCGCGTGGGCACGCGCCGGCATCGACCACCGCCTGCACCTGGCCCTGGAAACGCTCGCGTATCTCATCGGGATCGTTCATCGGCTCGGTCTCGCCCGGTGCGATCAGCGTTGTCGACAGCAGTGGCTCGCCGAAGATGTCGAGCAGTTGCTGCAGCATCTTGTGGTCCGGCACGCGCAGGCCGATCGTGCGGCGGGACGGGTGTGACACGCGCCGCGGTACCTCCTTCGTGGCCTCGAGGATGAAGGTGAAGGGGCCTGGCGTCGCGTGCTTCATCAGGCGGTACTGGCGGTTGTCGACGCGGGCATAGCTGGACAGCTCCGACAGGTCGTGGCACAGCAGCGTCAGGTGGTGCTTGTCGTCGACGCCGCGGATGCGCCGCAGGTTCTCGGCCGCCGCCTTGTCGTCGAGGTGGCACACCAGCGCATAGCTCGAGTCGGTGGGCACCGCGGCGATGCCGCCGTCGTGCAGGATCTGCGCGGCCTGCTTCAGCAGACGCTGCTGCGGGTTGTCGGGATGGACTTCGAAGAGTTGCGGCATGGGCCGCGATGCTAATCCGCGATCGTGTCCGCCGCCACTGTCGATGTCGCGGGGTGCGCCGCGGTCTTTCGCATGTTCAGCCACGCGCTCGCGGCACCGCACACCGCGATCACGCCCATGCCGACCCAGGCCCAGGCGTCCGGCACGTAGCGGAACACCAGCCAGCTCACCGCCGCGGCCACGCCGATCTGCAGGTAGATGAAGGGCATCAGCGTCGCCGTCGGCGCCAGGCCCAGCGCCAGGATCAGGAACAGGTGGCCCACCGTGCCGAGCGCGCCGATCGCGAGCAACAGCACCAACTGCTGCGGCGGCGCGGCCAGCAGAGTGCCGTCGGTGTCGATCGCGCTGAAGAACAGCACCGGCGTCAACGCCAGCGCGCCGGTCAGGCCGGTGTAGAAGTGCGTCGTGTACGGGCTCTCCAGCGCCGACAGCTTGCTCGTCAGCACCTGGAAGCTGGCATAGGTCAGCGCGCCCGCCAGCGGGAACAGCACGGCCCAGCCGAACAACCCACTGCCGGGGCGGATCACGATGATCGCGCCGGCGAAGGCCGCGCACACCAGCGCCCAGCGCGGCGCCGACACGCGCTCGTGCAGCACCCAGGCGGCCAGCAGCGTCACCACCACCGGCGTCAGCATGTTGATCGCGGTGAACTCGGCCACCGGCATGCGCTGCACGCCGAAGAAGCTCAGCGCGCTGGTCGCCAGCAGCAAGGCGCCGCGCGCGAGCTGGAAGCGCGGGTGCTCGGTGCGGAAGCTGGCGGTCTTCGAGCGCAGCAGCCAGGCGCCCATCGACACCGCCTGGAAGGCGTAGCGCGCCCACAGGATCAGCAGCACCGGCAGGAAGGCGCCGAGGTACTTGATCGTGGTGTCCATGGTCGCGAAACACAGCGCCGCCAGGGCGATCAGCGCGATGCCCCGCGCGGGGCGCTGACCTGTCACGGAAGTTGCACGCGATCGCCCAGCGCTTCCCACACCGGCGTCAGCTTGCTTGGCAGCGGCGGCAGCGTGCCCAGGTCGACGTGGCTCTCGTCGGGGCTGTGGAAATCGGATCCGCGCGACGCCAGCATCTCGAACTCGAGCGCCATGTCGGCGTACTTGATGAAGTCGCTGCCCGAGTGGCTGCCGGTGATGACCTCGACACCGCGCCCGCCGTGCACCTTGAATTCGGTGAACAGCGCGTACTCCTCGTTCGCGGTGAACTTGTAGCGCCCCGGGTGCGCGATCACCGCGATGCCGTGCGCCTCGCGGATCCAGCGTATCGCGTCGCCGAGCTTCGCCCAGCGGTGCGGCACGTAGCCCGGTTTGCCCTCGACGAGGAACTTGCGGAAGACCTCGTGGGTGTCCTGGCAGACGCCGCTTTCCACCAGGTGGCGCGCGAAGTGCGTGCGCGAGATCAGCTCCGGGTTGCCGACGTACTTCAGCGCGCCCTCATAGGCGCCGTGGATGCCGACCTGCGCCAGGCCCGCGGCCATCTCGCGGGCGCGCTCCTCGCGGCCGCCGCGCGTCGCGGCGAGGCCGGCGGCGAGTTGCGCATCGTCGACATCGAAGCCGAGCCCGACGATGTGCACCGTGATCCCGGCGAAGGTCACCGAGATCTCGGCGCCGGTGAGGTAGGGCAGGCCCAGCGCCCGTGCTGCCGCCTGGGCGCGGTGCTGGCCGCCGATCTCGTCGTGGTCGGTCAGTGCCCACAGCTCGACGCCGTTGGCCTTCGCGCGTGCCGCGAGTTCCTCGGGCTGCAGTGTGCCGTCCGACACGACGGAATGGCAGTGCAGGTCGGCGTTGGTCCAGACAGCAGGCAGGCTCACGGGTGGCATTGTAGGGAGCCGGCCCTGCCAAGGCCGCCGCAGGGGCTACTCAGGGAGTGACGCGCAGCACGCGCCCGGGGTTGTTGTCGGTCAGCAGGTACAGGAACCCGTCCGGCCCCTGGCGCACGTCGCGGATGCGCTCGTGCAGCTCGGTCAGCAGCCGCTCTTCCTTGACGACCTTGTCGCCGTCGAGCTGCAGCCGCACCAGCATCTGCCCGGCCAAGGCGCCGACGAACAGGCTGCCCTTCCAGCCGGCGTAGCGCTCGCTCGTGAGAAAGGCCATGCCGCTCGGCGCGATCGACGGCACCCAGGTCGTCAGCGGCTGCTCCATGCCGGCCTTGGCCTTGCCCTCGCCGATCGCCGCGCAGCTGCCGTACTCGCAGCCGTAGCTGATGACCGGCCAGCCATAGTTCTTTCCTGCCCCATCGAGGTTGACCTCGTCGCCGCCCTGCGGCCCATGCTCGTGCGTCCACAGCGCGCCGGTCCACGGGTTCAGCGCGGCGCCCTGCATGTTGCGGTGGCCGATGCTCCACAGCTCGGGCCGCGCCCCCGCCGTCTTGACATACGGGTTGTCGGCCGGCACGCGACCATCGGCCTCGATGCGCACCACCTTGCCCAGGTGGTTGCCGAGGTTCTGCGCGTCGTCGCGCATCAGGTAGCGGTCGCCCAGCGTGATGAACAGCCGGCCGTCGCGGCCGAACACCAGCCGCGAGCCGAAGTGCGCCGTGCTCTTGACCTTCGGCAGCTGCCGGAAGATCACGCTGACCTCGGTCAGCCGGTCGCCCTGCAGCCGGCCGCGCGCGACCGCGGTGCCGTTCTTGTCGGACTCGCTGCGGCTGCCGGCTTCGGCATAGCTCCAGTAGACGAGGCCGTTGCTCGCGAACTTCGGGTCGAGCGCGACATCGAGCAGCCCGCCCTGGCTGCGCGCGTCGACCGCCGGCAGGCCCTGCAGCGGCTCGCCGAGCCGGCCATCGGCCGCGACGATGCGCATGCGGCCCGGGCGCTCGGTGACCAGCATCCGCCCGTCCGGCAGGAAGGCCAGGCCCCACGGGTTCTGCAGCCCGCTCGCCACCGGCACCACGTCGATGGCCTGCGCCGCGCAAGACACCGCGCAGGTGATGGCGACCAGCGCCGCCCGGATCATCGCGTTCATCCTGCTCCTTCCACGACCATCTGCACCCGCTGCTGGCCGTTGTACTCGTCGACCCGCAGCTGGTAGGCCAGCCGCACCTTCGCGCCCACCGGCTCGGTGTGGCCGAACCAGATCGCGTCGCGCAGCGCGCCGGCATGCCGCACGGACAGCTTCAAATGCTTCTCGGCCACCAGCCGCTGCGACACCACCTCGACCTCGTCGCAGAACAGCGGCGGCTCGAACGCCTGGCCCCACACCTGCGCATCGAGCGAGCGCACCGTCTCGGCATTGAAATACTCGGCCGCCAGCGGGCCGTCGGTCAGCAGCGTGCGCGACAGCGTCGCCGCATCGAGCCACTCGCGCGCGACCTGCTGCAACGCGCCGTCGAAGGTGTCGAAATCCTCCTCGGCCAGCGTGCAACCGGCCGCCATCGCGTGCCCGCCGAAGCGCTTCAGCACGCCCGGGTGGCGCTTGGTGACGAGGTCGAGCGCATCGCGCAGGTGGAAGCCCGGGATCGAGCGGCCCGAGCCCTTCAGCAGCCCATCCTGGCCAAGCGCGAACACGAAGGTCGGCCGGTGCAGCCGGTCCTTCAGCCGCCCGGCGACGATGCCGACCACGCCCTCGTGGAACTCGGGGTCGTAGAGGGCCAGCGCCGGCGGCGCATCGCCTTCGGGCATCAGCGTCTCGAGCATGGCCTCGGCCTGCTCGCGCATGCCGGCCTCGACCTCGCGGCGCTCGCGGTTGATGGTGTCCAGCGTCTGCGCCAGCTGCGCGGCGCGCGCCGGGTCGTCGGTCAGCAGGCATTCGATGCCGAGCGACATGTCCGACAGCCGGCCGGCCGCATTGATGCGCGGCCCGAGCGCGAAGCCGAAGTCGAAGCCGCAGGCGCGCGAGGCATCGCGCCCGGCGGCGCTGAACAGCGCTGCGATGCCCGGCTGCATGCGGCCGCTGCGGATGCGGCGCAGGCCTTGCGCGACCAGCCGGCGGTTGTTGGCATCGAGCCGCACCACGTCGGCCACGGTGCCGAGCGCGACCAGGTCGAGCAGTGCGTCGAGCCGCGGCTGCTGCTCGGCACTGAAGGCCCCGCGCGTGCGCAATTCGCTGCGCAACGCGAGCAGCACGTAGAACATCACGCCGACGCCCGCCAGGTTCTTGCTCGGGAAGCCGCAGCCGGGCTGGTTCGGGTTGACGATCACGCTCGCGTCCGGCAGCACCACCAGCTCGCCTTCCTTCGCGGGCAGGTGGTGGTCGGTGACCAGCACGTCGAGCCCGAGCGCGCGGGCATGCGCGACGCCGGCGATGCTCGCGATGCCGTTGTCGACGGTCAGCAGCAGCTCGGGCTTCTGCCCGCTCTTCTCTCCGAGGGCGAGCGCCAGGTCGACGATGGTCGGGGTCAGCCCGTAGCCATGCACCGCGCGGTCGGGCACCACGTGCTGCAGCGTGCCCGCTGCCGCGCCGAGCAGTGCCAGCCCGCGCAGCGCGACCACGCAGGCGGTGGCGCCGTCGCAGTCGTAGTCGGCAACCACGCAGATGCGCTTGCGCGCCGCGATCGCATCGGCCAGCAGCACCGCCGCGGCCTGCGCGCCGAGCAGCTCGGTCGGCGGGATCAGCCGGGCCAAGCCGTCGTCGAGCTCGTCGTTGCTGCGCACGCCGCGCGCCGCGAACAGCTGGGCCAGCAGCGGGTGCACGCCGGCCTGCTCCAGCGCCCACACGCTGCGCGGCGGGGCATCGCGGCGCGAGATCCGCACCTCGGCCATCACAGCGCCTCCAGCAGCGCCAGCGGCGACGAGCCACCGAAGCGCCGCGCCAGCCGCGCGAGAAAGCCCTGCGACTGCGCCTGCAGCCGCTGCGCGAAGCGCTCGCCGCACAGCGTCAGCGACACCGCCTCGCCGGCGTCGTGGTGCGCCAGCAGCTCGCGCACCGGGCCGGCGTCGAGCGCGCGCCAGGCCTCGGCCCAGTCGCCCCAGTTCTCTCCCAGCAGCGGCGCGCGCAGCCGGTGGTCGACGACGAGGCCGGCGGTGGCGGCCACCGGCTGGCGGCGCCCGCAGCCGCTGAGCCAGAACGAGTTGACCGGCATCATGCTCATCTCGGCGCGGTGGTCGTTCTCGGGCTGCTGGTACAGCATCATCTGCACCTCGTTCTGCAGCCGGCGGATCGCCTTGGCCTGCGGGTGGTCGGGCATCCACAGGTCGAGGTTGCGGCCGATCACGCGCTCGAGCGATGCGGTGGGCAGGCCGTCGAGCGACTCGTGCGACGCATACCAGCGCAGCGGCGAGCCCCAGGTCAGCTGCCAGCCTTCGCTCTCGAACAGCGGCCGCACCGCCTCGAACAGCGCGTGCGATTCGGTGGCGCTGAGCCGCAGCTGTTCCGGGTAGCCGACGCTGACATGCTCGGCGCCGACATGCCAATGCACCGGCGTCAGCAGGCCCCAGGGCGCGTCGCCGACCGGCACGCCGTCGGCCGCGGCGGCCTGGGCGGCCCACGGCAGGCAGCCGTCGGCGCCGTGCCAGCCCAGCAGCTGCGCGTGCGCCTGCTCGGCCGGCGTGCTCAGCGAATACTCGTCGCTGCCCAGCCGCTGGGCGGGCACCATGCGCGGCAGCAGGCGCTGCAGGTGGGGGAGGGCGAGGCCGCGTTGCGTCGGCAGGCCAGCGTCGGAGAGCGTGCTGGCGTAGGGGATCAACAAGTGCATCGGGCGATTATCGGCGGCGCCCGCGTCACCGGTCCGTCATGCCCTTGCCACCACCACGTCATGCCCGGCTGCGAAGCTGGGCGTCCATGCAACGAGACGCTTTTCTTCGCGCGGCCTGGACCCTCCCGCAGGACCCGCCCTCCGGGCCGGAGGACGAGCCGACCGCGCACAGTCTGCGCTACCGCAGCGTGTGGATCTCGGACCTGCACCTGGGCACGCCCGGCTGCCGGGCCGATGCGCTGCTCGACTTCCTGCGGCACGTCGAGAGCGACACGCTGTTCCTGGTCGGCGACATCGTCGACGGCTGGCAGCTGCGGCGCAGCTGGTACTGGCCGCAGTCGCACAACGACGTGGTGCAGAAGCTGCTGCGCAAGGCGCGCAAGGGCACGCGCGTCGTCTTCATCCCCGGCAACCACGACGAGTTCGCGCGCCGCTACGTGGGCCACGAGTTCGGCGGCATCGAGGTCGCCGACGAATGGGTGCACGAGACCGCCGACGGCCGCAAGCTGTGGATCCTGCACGGCGACCTGTTCGACGGCGTGATCCAGTGCGCCAAGTGGCTGGCGCACGTCGGCGATACGCTCTACGAGTTCACGCTGAAGCTGAACCGCCACCTCAACTCGCTGCGCGCACGCATGGGTCTGCCCTACTGGAGCCTGTCGAAGTACCTGAAGCTGAAGGTCAAGCGGGCCGTCAGCTTCATCGGCGACTTCGAGAACGCAGTCGCCCGCGAGGCGCGCCGCCGCGGCGTGCAGGGCGTCGTCTGCGGGCACATCCACCATGCCGAGCTGCGCGACATCGACGGCATCACCTACGCGAACGACGGCGACTGGGTCGAGAGCCTGACCGCGCTGGTCGAGCATGCCGACGGGCGGCTCGAGATCATCGACTGGGCGCAGCAGCTGCGCGACCGGGAACCGCAGGCGGCACCCAAAGTGGCACAAGCGGCACCCACCGTGGTGGAGGCCGCATGAGGATCCTGCTGGTCACCGACGCCTGGAAGCCGCAGGTCAACGGCGTCGTCACGACGCTGGTGGAGCTACAGCAGGGCTTGACGGCGCTCGGCCACGAGGTGCTGATGATCGAGCCCTCGGGCTTCCGGCGCTTCGCCTGCCCGGGCTACCGCGAGATCGAACTCGCGTGGCGCCCGGGGCGCGAGGTGGCGCGCCGCATCGATGCCGCGCTGCGCGACGGCGGCATCGACGCGATCCACATCGCGACCGAAGGCCCGCTGGGCGGCGCGGCGCGCGCGCACTGCCTCAAGCGCAGCCTGGCCTTCACGACCGCCTTCCACACCCGCTTCCCCGAGATCCTGGCGCGCGCGCTGCACCTGCCGGAGCGCTGGGGCTATGCCTGGTTCCGCCGCTTCCATGCGAAGTCCAGCGGCATCATGGTGCCGGCCGCCGGCATGTTCGACATCCTGCAGGGCTATGGCTTCACGCCATTGCGGCGCTGGTCGCATGGCGTCGACCTGGGGCTGTTCGAGCCGGTGCCGGGCGCCGACCTCGGGCTGCCGCGGCCGGTGTTCCTGCACGTCGGCCGGCTCAGCTACGAGAAGAACCTGGAGGCCTTCCTCGACCTCGACCTGCCGGGCTCGAAGATCGTCTACGGCGTCGGGCCGCTGCAGGAGCGGCTGCAGCGCGAGTACCCGCAGGTGCACTGGCGCGGCGTGGTCGACCGCAGCGAGCTGGCGCGCATCTACAGCGCGGCCGACGTGTTCGTGTTCCCCGGCCGCTCGGAGACCTTCGGCCTGGTGATGCTGGAGGCGCTGGCCTGCGGCACGCCGGTCGCCGCCTACCCGGTGGCCGGACCGCTGGACGTGGTCGCGCCGCAGGGCGACGGGCGCGATGGCGGCGTGTTGCACGACGATCTGCGCACAGCGGCACTGCAAGCGCTGGAGATCCCGCGCGATCGCGCCCGCGAGCGCGCGCTGCAGTTCGGTTGGGAACCGGTCTGCCGCGAGTTCCTCGGCCACCTGGTGCCGGCGGTGCGCGGGGCTGACATCGATGTCACGAAACCGACGCAAAACCTTCATAAACTCGTCGGATGACCCCGACGACCGCCGCTTCGCCGGCACCGCTGATGCCGGCGCTGCTGAACCGTGAAAGCGCCATCCTGGAGTTCAACCGCCGCGTGCTGGCCCAGGCCCGGCGCGAGGACGTGCCGCTGCTGGAGCGGCTGCGCTACATCTGCATCGTGTCGTCCAACATGGACGAGTTCTTCGAGGTGCGCTTCGCCGACTACATCGAGGCGGTGCGCCAGCCCGGTGCCGGCGTCTCGGCGCGCGACCTGGCGACGGTGGCCGCCGAGGCCCACCTGCTGATCGACGACCAGTACCGCTGCTTCAACGACGAGGTGATGCCGGCGCTGAAGCTGCAGGGCATCCAGATCCTGAACCACAGCGACCGCAACGAGGCGCAGCGCCGCTGGGTCGACACCTTCTTCCAGCGCCAGGTGCGGCCGCTGCTGGTGCCGGTCGGGCTGGATCCGTCGCACCCGTTCCCGCAGGTCGCGAACAAGTCGCTGAACTTCATCGTGCGGCTGGGCGGCAAGGATGCGTTCGGGCGCGAGAACACGATCGCGATCGTCAAGGTGCCGCGCGTGCTGCCGCGCGTGATCCGGCTGCCGGACGAGATCGCCGGCACCGGCCAGGCCTTCGTGCTGCTGACGAGCGTGATCCGCGCGCACCTCGCCGAGCTGTTCCCCGGCCGCGAGGTCGAGGCGTTCTCGCAGTTCCGGCTGACGCGCGATTCGGACTTGGCGGTCGACGAGGAAGACGTGGCGAACCTGCGGCAGGCGCTGCGCTCCGGGCTGACGACGCGCCACTTCGGCCAGGCGGTGCGGCTGGAGGTGGTGAACACCTGCCCGCCGGAGCTGTCGGAATTTTTGCTGATGCAGTTCGCACTGCCGCAGGCGGCGCTGTACCACGTGAACGGGCCGGTGAACCTGGTGCGGCTGAACGCGCTGATCGACGGCGCCGATGCGCCGGCGCTGCGTTTTCCGCAGCACGACGCGCCGTGGCCGGCCGGGCTGTCGCGCGATCATTCGATCTTCGAACGGCTGCGCCACGGCGACGTGCTGATGCACCACCCGTTCGAATCCTTCGAGCCGGTGGTGCAGTTCCTGCGCGAAGCGGTCGAAGACCCCGACGTGCTCGCGATCAAGCAGACCATCTACCGCACCGGCAGCGAGTCGCCGCTGATGGACCTGCTGATCGAGGCGGCGCGACGCGGCAAGGAGGTCATGGCCGTCGTCGAGCTGAAAGCGCGCTTCGACGAAGAGGCGAACATCAACTGGGCCGAGCGGCTGGAGGCCGTCGGCGCGCAGGTGGTGTACGGCATCGTCGGGCTGAAGACGCATGCCAAGCTGCTGCTCGTGACGCGCCGCGAGGACGGCCGGCTGCGCCGCTACGGCCACCTGTCGACCGGCAACTACAACCCGAAGACCGCGAGGCTGTACACCGACGTCGGCTGCCTGACGGCCGATGCGGAGATGACCTCCGACATCGATGCGGTGTTCCAGCAGCTCGCGAGCCTCGGCAAGATGCGCCCGCTGCGCCAGCTGCTGCAGGCGCCGTTCACGCTGCACAAGCAGATGCTCGCGCACATCCACCAGGTGGCCGACGCGGCGCGGCAGGGGCGGCCGGCGCGCATCGTCGTGAAGATCAACGCGTTGACCGACGTGCCCTTGATCGAGGCGCTGGTCGCCGCCGGCCAGGCTGGTGCCGACATCGACCTGATCGTGCGCGGCGCCTGCATGCTGCCGCCGGGCATCGCGGGCCAGACCGACCGCATCCGGGTGCGCTCGGTGGTGGGGCGGCTGCTGGAGCATTCGCGCGTGCTGTATTTCCGCTGGGGCGCGGGCGAGGCGGACGAAGCGCTGTTCATGTCGAGCGCCGACTGGATGGGGCGCAACATGTTCCGCCGCATCGAGGTGGCCTGGCCGGTGCGCGATGCGGCGATGCGCCAGCGCGTCATCGACGAATGCCTGGTGCCCTATCTGCACGACGGCAAGGACGCGTGGCGCCTGCAGTCGGACGGCAGCTACCAGCGGATCGGTACCGACGGCCCGAGCGCGCAGCAGGCGCTGATGACGCGGATGGCCGCGAAGCAAGCGGGGTGATCGCCATGGACCTGATCCTGTGGCGCCATGCGGAAGCGCACGTCCTGCGCGATGGGCAGGACGACCTGGAGCGGGCGTTGACGCCGAAGGGCGAGCGCCAGGCGCAACGCATGGCCGACTGGCTGAACCAGCGGCTCGCGCATTCGACGCGCATCCTGGTGAGCCCGGCGCTGCGCACGCAGCAGACGGCGAAGGCGCTCGACAAGTCGTTCAAGACGCTGCCGGCGCTGGCCCCCGACGCGGCCGCGGACGCGGTGTTGAAGGCGGCGCGCTGGCCCGATGCGACCGAGCCGGTGCTGGTGATCGGTCACCAGCCGACGCTGGGGCAGGTGGCGGCGCTGCTGCTGAGCGGGCAGGCGCAGGACTGGTCGATCAAGAAGGGCGCGGTGTGGTGGCTGCGCCGGCGTGACCGGGAGGGTCTCGTCGACACGGTGCTGCAGGCCGTGCAGGCGCCGGACTGCTTGTAGATCCGGCGATCAGCGCTGCGGCCAGCTCGGGAGGGCGGCCAGCCCTTCTCGTGCTGTCAGCCCGCCTCACACCATCAGCTGCAGTTCCAGTTCCAGCGGATCCATCGGCGGGAACTCGCTGACCTCGATCACCTCGGCGTTGTCGACATCCGGTCCGGTCGCGATCATGTCGCCGAGCTTCGACAGGTTGTCGAGAAACAGCTTGAGCCAGGTCGCGAACTTCACATCGTCGAGTTGCGCGAGCGGCGCGCTCGCCAGCTGAAGCACGCTGCCGGTGGATTCATGCCAGCGCAGCGTCGACGTGAAGCCCTCGGCATCGGTGCGGTCGGTGCTGCCATGCCAGCGGTCTTCGTCGACGATGTGTTCCAGGCCGAAGGGCATCGTGCCGGCTTCGGCAAACAAGTGGATCCGGGATTCGGTGGGCTCGTGCAGCAGGCTCACGACGTACTTGCCGTCCGCCACCAGTTGCAGATGGCCTTCGCCGTCGAACTCGACGTGCGCGCCGCCGACGCGGCGGGCGAACCCGTCCACCAGGTTCTTGAGGATGTTGCTCATGGGTCGATGTCTGCGCCGGGAGATTCGGTGCGGACTGAGTGACCCGAAGTCACCGCGGGTTCCCATCGAATCGCCAGACGTTTGGTCCTGTGAATGGCGTTTCAACTCAGTTGGCAGTTGTTGACCTTTTGGGTCGATGACCTGTGCGGCAATTCCTTACGTCACATGACAACCTGAGTCGATAGTCCACGGGTGCAGTGACGTACCACGCACACAACGACTGATGAGGTGCTCATGCCCTGGTTGGATGCCGAAAAAATTGCCGCCGCTGTTCTCGCTGCCGTCCTCGGCGGCTTCACTGCAGGACACGCGTGGGCGCAGGTCGACGAGCCGATCCGCCCGATCCCGCTCGATGTGCGGCTCGATGCGCGGAAGGTGGCGCTCGGCGACCGCCTGTTCCACGACAAGCGCCTGTCCGGCGACGACACCATCGCCTGCGCCAGCTGCCATTCGCTGGAGCGCGGCGGCGTCGACGGGCGCGTCAGCGCGATCGGCATCGGTGGCTCGGTCGGCCCGATCAACGTGCCCACGGTGCTGAACAGCGGCTTCAACTTCCGCCAGTTCTGGGACGGCCGCGCGGCGTCGCTGGAAGAGCAGGCGGCCGGTCCGGTCCACAACCCGAAGGAAATGGGCAGCAACTGGTCGCAGGTGATCGAGAAGCTCTCGCGCGACAAGAGCCTGGTCTCGGCCTTCGGCGAGTCGTACCGCGACGGGCTGAAGCCGCGCAACATCCAGGACGCGATCGCGGTGTTCGAGCGCTCGCTGACGACGCCGAATGCGCGCTTCGACAAGTACCTCCGCGGGGACGCGACGGCGCTGCGCAGCGACGAGCTGCAGGGTTATCGCTTGTTCAAGAGCTACGGCTGCGTGGCCTGCCACCAGGGCGTCAACGTCGGCGGCAACATGTTCCAGGTGTTCGGCGTGATGGGCGACTACTTCGCCGGCCGCGGCGAGCCGACCGGCGCCGACATGGGGCGCTACAACGTCACGCACAACGAGGCGGACCGGCACATGTTCAAGGTGCCCAGCCTGCGCAACGTGGCGCTGACGGCACCGTACTTCCACGACGGCTCGGCCCGCACGCTCGACGATGCGGTGGACACGATGTTCCGCTACCAGCTCGGCCGGCCGGCCCCGCAGCAGGACAAGGCGCTGATCGTGAAGTTCCTGTACACGCTCACCGGCGAGCTTCGCGGCCGCCCGCTCGAGCCCTCATCTCAATCACACCAACCTTGAGCGAGCGCCAGGTAATCATCATGATGAACAAGCGAACCTGGATGCATCTGCTGGTCGGCACCGCGCTGGCGGTGGTGCTGGCGCTGCTGGTGAACAAGACCTCGGACGTCAACCACGTCGAGTACGGCGAGATCGGCTCGCTGCTGCGCCAGCTCAAGCAGATCGATGCCGAATGGAACGTCGACGTGCTGCGTTCGAAGACCGGGCTGAATGCGAGCTACGACCCGGTCGCGAGCCCGTTGCCGGTGATCGAGTCGCTCGACGAGCTGCTGCGCAGCAAGACCAACCTGTTCTGGCGCGGTCACGGCGACAGCGGCGAGCGGATCCTGCCGCTGCTCGACACCTACCGGCAGCTGATGGGTTCCAAGGTGGAGCTGATCGATCGGTTCAAGTCGCAGCATTCGATCCTGCGCAACTCCACGCGCTACCTGCCGTCGGCGGCCGCTGAAGTGCTGGCGGCCTGGCCGGCGACCGAGCGCGACGGGCTGGTCTCGGCGGTCGATCGCGTGCTGGTCGACACGCTGGTCTACACCGACACGCCCGAAGCCGGCCTGGTCGCGCGGGTCGACGACAGCATCGCCCAGCTGCGCAAGCTCGCGAAATCGCTGCCCGCCGAAACGGCCGAGC
Organism: Rhizobacter sp. P5_C2; assembly: GCF_054049715.1. Taxonomy (NCBI): domain Bacteria; kingdom Pseudomonadati; phylum Pseudomonadota; class Betaproteobacteria; order Burkholderiales; family Sphaerotilaceae; genus Rhizobacter; species Rhizobacter sp. P5_C2. The sequence goes on from NZ_JBFULV010000030.1 coordinate 25,326, forward strand.
GCGTCGCGGGCTTCTCGGCCCATGCCGAGACGGTGGTGCGCCAGCAGCAGCTGGGCGACAAGCTGCTGAAGCAGCTCGCGGTGCTGCCGACGGCGCGGGCGCTGGACGAACTGGCCGACATGCACGCCCTCGAGCACGAGAAGCTGCTGGTCTCGCAGCAGACCTGGCGCTGGGTGCTGGTGGCCTATTCGGCCGCGCTGCTGGTCGCGCTGGGCTGGTTCGCGTGGCGCCTCGTCGCGAGCTACCGCTTGCTCGCACGCGTCAACCAGGAACTGACGCGCAGCCACGCCGAGCTGAAGGAATCGCAGGTGCACCTGGTGCAGTCCGAGAAGATGTCCGCGCTCGGGCAGATGGTGGCCGGCATCGCGCACGAGATCAACACGCCGCTCGCCTACGTCAAGGGCACGTTCGAGGTGCTGCGCGAACAGGTCGCACCGGTGGCGCAGCTGGCGGCCAACAGCGTGCAGTTCGCGCAGATGCTGCACCTGCCGAACGAGCAGCGCGATCGTGCGCAGCTGCAGACGCTGGCCCACCAGTTCGACAAGTCCACGCGCGAGGTCTCCGGCAGCCGCGTGATGGACGAGATGGGCCAGTTGCTGGCCGACGGCATCCACGGCATCGAGCAGATCTCCGAGATCGTCATGAACCTGAAGAACTTCAGCCGGCTCGACCGCGCGAAGGTCAGCGAGTTCGCGGTGCATGAAGGCCTGGAGAGCACGCTGCTGCTGGCGCGCAACCTGCTGAAGAACACGGTCGAGATCCGCCGCGAACTGGCCTTCGACCTGCCGAAGATCCAGTGCTCGCCCTCGCAGATCAACCAGGTGTTCCTGAACATCATCACGAACGCGGTGCATGCGATGCCGGCGGAGCGCGCCGAGCCCGGCGTGATCACGCTGCGCACCGCGCGCGAAGGCGACGACATGGTGCGCATCGAGATCCAGGACAACGGCAGCGGCATCCCGGCGAACGTGCTGCCGAAGATCTTCGACCCGTTCTACACGACGAAGCCGATCGGCAAGGGCACCGGCATGGGCCTGTCGATCTCGTTCAAGATCATCCAGGAGCACGGCGGCAAGATCCTCGTCGACACCGAGCCCGGCGTCGGCACCGTGTTCTCGATCCTGCTGCCGCTGCGCCCGCGCGAGCCCGGCAAGCCCGACAACGCCGGCGAGCCGGCGCTGCTGGCCGCCTGATCCCCTTGCCAAATCCACCCAACCCACCGACGGAGCCCGCCACGTGACCGCCCCGCAAAAAGCCCGCATCCTGTTCGTCGACGACGAAGAACGCATCATCAACCTGCTGCGCGTGATGTTCCGCAGCACCTACGAGGTGTTCACCGCATCCGGCGGCGCGCAGGCGCTGGAGATCCTGCGCAAGGAGCACATCGACGTGATCGTCAGCGACCAGCGCATGCCCGGCATGACGGGCGTGCAATTGCTGGCCAAGGTCTGCCACCAATGGCCGCAGACGGTGCGCGTGCTGCTGACCGGCTACGCCGACCAGGAGGCCATCCTCGGCTCGGTCAACGACGGCCAGATCTTCCGCTACGTGACGAAGCCGTGGGACCAGGACGCGTTCCGCACGACGCTGGCCGATGCCGCCGAGGTCGGCCAGATGCAGTCGCGGCCGGCGCCCATCGTCACGCCGCCGGGCTCGGCCGGCCGCGGCGGCCCGGCGCCCACCGCGGGCGTGCTGCTGCTCGACGACAGCGAAAGCGACTGCGCGCTGGTCCGGCAGGCGCTCGGCGCGGAGATCACGGTGTACCGCGCCGACAGCGTGGCCGGCGCCTTGCAGCTGCTGGCGCGCCATGCGATCGGCGTGATGGTCTGCGAATCGCGCGTCGGCGGGGCCGACACCGGCCAGCTGCTGCACGCGCTGAAGACCCATTTCCCGGCGCTGATCACCGTGATGCTGACCGACCACACCGATGCCGACGAGGTCGTGCGGCTGATCAACCAGGCCCGCATCTACCGCTTCGCCAGCAAGCCGATCCGCCCGGCGGTGCTGAGCCTGGCGGTGTCGGCGGCGATGAAGGAGCACCAGCGCTGCGTGGGCGACGCGCGCCACGTCGCGCTGCACCGCACGGTGCGCGTGTCCGCGCAGGACACACCGGTCCCCAGTGGCATCCTGCAGGGCCTGAAGGCGATGACCGCGCGCTGGCGGCTGTTCTCGGCCTGAGCCTCTCGGCCTGAGAAGTCGTGAACGAATCCGCCATCTGAGCGGGCCGCGTCGGTCCGGGAACCAGTCCCGGAGCCGATACCATCGCAGTCACGATGGATGACATTCCCGACTGGCTGCAACACCTCCACACCCTGGCCGACCAGCCCCCGCAGACGCTGCGCGAGCGGCTGTGGCTGCAGGCCACCGACGCGGTGATCGGCTCGATCGAGCCGCTGCTCGGCCGCCACATGGAAGAAGCCGACCTGCCGATGCGCCCGCGCGCCGGGGGCTGGCAGGTCGAGGGCCCGCCTGATGCGGCGCTGGCGGTGATCGCGCGCTGGATGCAGCAGCACGACCTGGGTGGCGCCTGGCGCAACGAACTGCTGGTGGTGAACAACGAGCATGGCGAGCGCCAGGCGCTGATCGAGCGCGCAGCGGTGCGCCCGCTCGGCATCGCGACCGTCGCGGTGCACCTGGTGGGCCACACCGGCGACGGCCGGGTGTGGGTGCAGCAACGCGCGTTCGACAAGGCGACCGACCCCGGCCAGTGGGACACGCTGTCCGGCGGCATGCTGTCGGCCAGCGAGACCGTCGCGTCCGCGCTGCACCGCGAAACCTGGGAGGAAGCCGGGCTCGAGGTGGCCACGATGCGCAACGTGCGCGCGCTCGGCCATCAGATGGTTCGCCGCCCGGTCGACGGCCACGGCTACATGGTCGAGCGCATCGAGATGTTCGAGGGTGAGGTGCTGCCGGGCCTGGACCCCGACAACCAGGATGGCGAGGTCGAGGGCTTCGACTGCGTGCCGGCCGAGCAGCTGCTCGAGAGCCTGAAGGCCGGCGTCTTCACGCTCGAGGCCGCCTTGGTGCACGCGCACTGGCTGCGCCGGCACCAATACCTCTAGCGTCGTTCGCTCAGGATTCGTCCGAGGAGAGTGCCGACAGCTGCGAGTGCCGGATCCGCGTCTGCGACAGCGCGCCGGCCGATTCGAGGATCGGGTACGCGATCGAGCAGATGTGCGAGTTGATGCGCTTCAGGTCGCTGATCAGGTCGATGTGCAGCGAGCTGGTCTCGATGCTCTGCGCGGTGTTCTCCTGCAGCCGCACGATGTGGCTGGCGGCGTACTCGTGCTCCAGGTCGCGGAAGCGCGCCTTCTCTTCCAGCAGCCGCTTCGCGTCGCGCACGTGGCCGTCGAGGAAGACGCTCATGCCCAGCCGCAGGTTGGCCATCAGCCGCTCGTGCAGGTGCACGATCTCGGCCATGCCGGCATCGGAGAAGCTGCGGTTCTTGCGCACCTTCTTGTCCTCGATGTCCTGCAGCACGCGCTCGATGATGTCGCCGATCTGCTCCATGTTGATCGTGAACGAGACGATGTCGGTCCAGCGCCGGCTCTCGCGCTCGGACAACGCCGCCCGCGAGATCTGCGTCAGGTAGAACTTGATCGCCGAGTACAACTCGTCGACCACGTCGTCCATCTTGCGCAGCTGCTCGGCCAGCGCCAGGTCGTTGTAGCGGATCACCGGCAGGATGCCGCGCAGCATCGTCTCGACCACGTCGGCCTGGTGCAGCGCCTCGCGCGCCGCGCAGGCGATGGCCACCGACGGCGAACTCAGCGCCAGCGGGTCGAGGTGGCGCGGCCGGTCGGTGCCGAGCGCGCGCGGCTGCGGTAGGTAGCGGTCGAGCAGGCGGCCGACCAGCGGCGTGAACGGGATGAAGAGCACCGAGCGGGCGACGTTGAAGGCGAGGTGGAACACCACCACCTGCTGCAGCACGGTCGGCACGGCTTCCTGCAGCAGCACGTGGGCCTGCGGCAGCAGCGGAATCATCGCGAGGCAGCCGATCACCTTGAACAGGAAGTTGCCGAGCGGCATGCGGCGCGACTGCACCGATCCGCGCGCGGTGGCCAGCAGCGGCAGCGCGCCGGTGCCCAGGTTGGCGCCCAGCACCAGGCCGAGCGCAACCGGGGTCGGCAGCAGGCCGGCGTTGGCCAGCATCGCCACCAGCAGCACGGTGGCGAGGCTCGAATACGAGACGACGGCCAGCACAGCGCCGATCGTGATCTCGAGCATCACGTCGTTGGGCAGGCTGACCAGCATCGCGCGCACCGCCGGCGAGCGCGTCAATGGCTCGGTGGCGGCGACGATCAGCTGCAGCGCGAGCGTGATCAGGCCGAGGCCGATGACGACGCGCCCGACCCGGCCGATGCCGCGGTCCTCCTGCGACAGGAACATCACGACGCCGGCGAAGATCAGCAGCGGCGACACCCACGACAGGTCGAACGACAGCAGCACCGACATCAGCGCGGTGCCGATGTCGGCGCCCAGCATCACGGCCAGCGCGGCGCCGGTGTCCATCAGCCCCTTGCCGACGAACGAGGTCACGATCAGGCTGGTGGCGGTGCTCGACTGCACCAGCGCGGTGACGCCGATGCCGGCCAGCAGCGCGATGAGGCGGCTGCGCACGCTGCGCGAGATCACGGCCCGCAGGTTCTCGCCGAACACCCGCAGCATGCCGACCCGCACGATGTGCGTGCCCCAGACGAGCAGGGAGATGGCGGCGAGCAGGTTCAGCAGGTGTTGCATGTGGTGGGGTTGTAACCCAATTCCAGGCCCGTCTTTGCGATCATGCAGGCATCCAACTGCGGGGGAGGGTTCATGGAACGGAACGTGAAGCGCTGGCTGCTGGCGATCGTCGGGCTCTGGATCGGGTGCGCCGCGGGGCTGGCCTCGGCGGCCAGCCTGCGGGTGGCCAGCGGGTTCGACCCGCAGACGATGGACCCGCATGCGCTCGCGCTGCTGTACCACTCGCGGGTCGTCACGCAGGTGTACGAGTCGCTGGTGGGGCGCGACGAGCAGTTCAGGTTGGAGCCGGCGCTTGCGCTGTCGTGGCAGGCGCTGAACGACCGCACCTGGCGCTTCCGGCTGCGGCCGGGCGTGCTGTTCCACGATGGCGGCGCGATGAGCGCCGACGACGTGATCTTCTCGATCGACCGGGCGCGCCAGCCGCCGTCGCAGCGCGCCTTCCAGCTCGGCGCCGTGGCCGAGGTCCGCAAGGTCGACGAACTGACGGTCGACTTCGCGTTGAGTTCGCCCGACGCGGTGTTCCCCGAGAAATTGCCGTTCATCGGCATCATGAGCAAGGCCTGGGCCAGCAAGCACGGCATCGAGCGCGCGCAGGATTTCAATGGCAAGCAGGAGACCTTCGCGGTGCGCAATGCCAACGGCACCGGGCCGTTCCGGCTGGAGCGCTACGAGCCGGACGTGCGCGTGGTGCTGAAGGCCAACGAGCGCTGGTGGGGGCGCGGCGACAAGCGCAACGGGAACCTCGACGAGGTGAGCTTCGTGCCGATCCGCCAGGAGGCGACGCGGCTCGCGGCGCTGCGCACCGGCGAGGTCGACCTGGTGCTCGACCCGCCGTTCCAGGACGTGGCGCGCCTGAAGGCCGACCCGGGCCTGAGCGTGCTGCAGGTCGCCGACCTGGGCCAGCAGTACCTCGCGTTCGACCAGTCGCGCGAGCAGTTGCTCGATGCCGACGTGAAGGGCCGCAACCCCTTCAAGGACCGGCGGGTGCGCCAGGCGGTGTACCAGGCGATCAACGTCGACCTGATCGTCAGCAAGGTGCTGCGCGGCCAGGGCACGCCGACCGGGGCCTTCCTGTCGACGCAGGTCGACGGCTCGCTGGCCGAGCTGGACAGGCGCCTGCCCTACGACCCGGTGGCCGCGAAGAAGCTGCTCGCGCAGGCCGGCTACCCGGACGGCTTCGCGGTGACGCTCGACTGCGTGAACATCGCGTGGCGCGAGAACGTCTGCCAGGCCGCCACCGCGATGCTGGCGCAAGTGGGCATCCGCACGACGCTGCGCTCGTCGGCGACCAACCAGTTCTTCCCGAAGCTGAGCCAGGCGACCGGCAGCTTCGTCGAATTCGGCTGGACGCCCACGACGGATGCATGGGCGACGCTGAACGCGTTGTTCCACAGCTTCGGCAAGGGCGGGGCGGGCACCTTCAATGTCGGCCGCTACGCCAACCCAGCACTGGACACGCTGATCGACAGCATCCGCGTCGAGCCCGACCTGATGCGCCGGCGTGCGATGGTCGGCGTCGCGCTGCGGTTGATCGGCGAAGACCTGCCCTACGTGCCGCTGTACCGGCGCACGCTGAGCTGGGCGATGCAGAAGAAGGTGAAGGCGGTGCAGTGGCCGGATGACGTGCTGGCGCTGCGTTGGGTTCGCAACTAGGGGGCCTGTTAACACCGCGACACCGATGTCACCTGGCCGGGCTGGTGCAGTGGAATGAATGTTCTACATTGTTAAAACGATAGAACATGTTTTCCATTGTGACCGCCGGTACCAGGAGACTCCGTTGAAGACTTCCCCCTCATGGCTCGCGCTGGTCGCGGCCACAGCGTTGATGGCCGCCTGCGGCGGTGCGGACGACACCGCCAGCCCGGGCGCACCTGCGGCCGCCGCGGCGGCCGATGAACTCGAATCCGCCGCGGCGCTGGCGGCCGCCGCCACGCCGGCGACCACGGTGATGCTGCTCGGCGATTCGATCACCTACGGCTACGACGGCAAGGGCACTCAGGGCGGCTACCGCACCTCGCTCTACAACGCGTTGCGCGCCGACGGCCTGAACGTCGACTTCGTCGGCTCGCAATCCGACGGGCCGGCGGCGCTGGCCGACAAGAACCACGAGGGCCACTCCGGCTGGCGCATCGCCGGTATTGCGGGCTCGGTCGACGGCTGGCTGGGCAGCTACAAGCCGCAGGTCGTCGCGCTGATGATCGGCACCAACGACGTGGTGTTCAACGACGACCTCGCCAACGCGCCGGCCCGCCTCGGCCGCCTGATCGACCAGATCACCGCGAAGCTGCCCGACAGCCGGCTGCTGGTGTCGTCGATCACGCCGGAGGGCGATGCCGCGCTGAACGCCAAGGTGAAGGCCTACAACGCGGCGATCCCGGGCATCGTGCGGCAGAAGGCCGCGGCCGGCCGCAAGGTCGGCTTCGTCGACATGAATGCCTCGGTCGCGCCGGCCAATCTGTTCGACGGCACGCACCCCGACGCCACCGGCTACGGCAGGATGGCGCTGGTCTGGCGCAACGCCTTGCTGCCGGTGCTGCGCGCCGGCACGGCGAGCCTGCCGCTGAACACCACCAAGTCGTTCCAGGTCACGACGGCCAACTTCACGGCGCAGGTGATGCGCCACGACGCCGGCCTGGGCGTCACCGGTCCGGTCAACGCCGGCAGCGCGGCGATCGAGAAGCAGCAGGCCACCTTCCGCATCGTGCGCGGCCTGGCGAACCCGGCCTGCTATTCGCTGCAGTCGCTCACCGCGCCGGTCGGCTACCTGCGGCATGCCAACTCGCGGCTGCGGCTGGACACCGCCGACAACAGCGAGCTGTTCAGGCAGGACGCCACCTGGTGCGCGCGGCCGGGCGTGTCCGGCCAGGGCGTGTCGCTGGAGTCGTTCAACTTCCCGGGCCGCTTCATCCGGCATTTCAACGACCAGCTGTGGCTGGCGTCGGGCGCCGACCTGAACGGCTTCGACGGCGCCGGGCCGTTCGTCGACGACGTCAGCTGGAAGCTGCAGCAACCGTTGGCGCCCAACGTGGCCACCGGCGGCAGCGCCGAGGCGCGCGACGATGCGGCGATGGCGCAGCTGCTGACGAGCTTCAACGTGCGCACCAACGGTTGGACCAAGGGGCCGACGCTCGACGCGATCATCAACACCTACGAGCGCACCGGCGACCCGAAGTACCGCACGCTGATCGACCAGTCGCTGCAGTACGGCCGCGGCTGGCGCTCCGGCGACGCGAACAAGGTCTACCACGACGATTCCGGCTGGTACGCCAACGCCTGGCTGCGCGCCTACGACGTGACCGGCGACGAGGCCTTCCTGGTCGAGGCGAAGGCCATCTTCAGCGACATGTCCAAGGCCTGGGACAGCACCTGCGGCGGCGGCCTGTGGTGGACCTCTGAGAAGACCTACAAGAACGCGATCACCAACGAGCTGTTCCTGCTGGCCGCCGCGCGGCTCGCGCGCCGCGCGCCGAACGGCACCGGGCCGGGCAGCTACCACGACTGGGCGCTGAAGGAGTTCGACTGGTTCGTCAACCGCAGCGGCATGATCAACGCGCAAGGCCTGGTCAACGACGGGCTGACGACCGCCACCTGCAAGAACAACGGGCAGGCGACCTGGTCGTACAACCAGGGCGTGATCCTCGGCGGGCTGACGGAACTGTGGCGCCTGAACGGCGACCGCGGCTACCTGGCGCATGCCGAACGCATCGCCGAGGCGACGATCTCGCGCATGGCCTATGCGGACGGCGTGCTGCGCGATGCCTGCGACCCGAACGGCTGCGGTGGCGATGCGCTGATCTTCAAGGGCATGTTCGCGCAGGGCCTGGCGCGGCTGTACAACGCCGATCGCGGCAACAAGCCGCAGTACGGCGAGTACCTGAGCCTGAACGCCGACAGCCTGTGGGACCACAGCCGCAACGCGCAGAACGGGCTGGGCGTGAACTGGGCCGGGCCGGTCGGCACGCCGACGGCGTCGTCGCAGGCGGCCGGTGCGCTGCTGCTCGGTGGCATCGCGCTGCTGAATGCCGGCGGCGAGACCAGCGAGCCGCTGAAGCCGAAGCCGGGCGCACTGAGCGGCCCCCACACGCTGCTGCCGCGCAGCTCGCCCGGCATGGCGCTGGACGACTTCGGCGGCAGCACGCAGGCCGGCAACCGCATCGTGATCTGGGGCATCAACGGCACCGGCGCGCAGTCGTGGGTGCTGGCTAGCGATGGCGTGTCGCCGGCGGGCGCCTACCGCATCGCGCTGGCCGCGGGCAACTTCTGCCTGACCTCGGGCGCCGGCAGCGGATCGGCCGCGACGCTGCAGCCGTGCAGCGGGGCGTCGACGCAGGCCTGGCGCGCGGCGCCGGCCCCGGGCGGCGGCACCAGCTTCAGCCCCGCGAGCAACACCGGCTTGTGCCTGGACGTCTCTTCGTCCGGCACCGCCGCCGGCACGACGGTGCAGTCGTGGAGCTGCAACGGCACCGCGGCCCAGCAGTGGGAGCTTCGCTGACGCCTCAGGTCTTCATCTGCAACAAGCGCGAGATCGTGTCCGCCGCCTCCAGCAGTTTCGGCAGGAACATCTCCAGCATGTGGGCCGGCGGCGTGCGGTTCACCTGGCCGCTGATGTTCAGCGCGGCGATCGAGCGGCCGGATCGGTCACGGATCGGCGCCGACATCGACACCAGCCCTTCCTCCAGCTCCTGGCTGACGAGGCTCCAGCCCTGGCGCCGCACCTGGGCGATCAGCCCTTTCAGGCGCTGCGGGTCGGTCTCGGTGTGCGGCGTGCGGGCGGTCAGGGTCATCGCGTCGATGCGCTGGTCGAGTTCGTCCGGCGCCAGGCCGGCCAGCAGCGTGCGGCCCATCGAGGTGCAGTAGGCCGGCAACCGGCTGCCGATGCCCAGGTTGATGCTCATGATCTTGTGCGTCGGCACGCGCAGCACGTAGACGATGTCGGCGCCTTCGAGCACCGCCGCCGAGCTCGATTCCTTCACCTGCTCGACCAGCGCCTCCATCACCGGCTCGGCCAGGTTCCACAGCGGCAGCGACGACAGGTAGGCGAAGCCGAGGTCGAGGATCTTCGGCGTGAGCCGGAACTGCCGGCCCTGGCTCTCGACGTAGCCCAGTCCTTCCAGCGTCAGCAGGATGCGCCGCGCGCCGGCACGCGTGAGCCCGGTGCGCTGCGCGACCTCGCTGAGCGTCTGCTGCGGCGCCTTGGCGCTGAACGACCGGATCACGCTCAGGCCGCGTGCGAACGACTGCACGTAGGTGTCGCCGGGGCGGGGTTTGTCGGAAGGCGGGACAGCGGGGGAGGCGTCGTCGGGCGAGGTCATCGGCGCAGTCTAGCGCCGGCTTTCACGCGGCCGGCCGGCGCTTCTCATGAGATCGATTGCGACGGCAGATGTCGTCCGCGTCGCGCGATGTGGCATCAGGGTTTCACCGGGTAAAGCCACCGCGGCCCACGGAACGGCGCGGGCCGGCGGGCGACCCAAGAAGCACCTCTCCACTCCTTGCGAAAGGAAGTCCCATGAGACCCCTCCTGATCCTGGCCCTCGGTGCCGTCACCGCCCTCGCGACGCAGGGCGCCGCCTTTGCCGCCGGCCCCGCCGACCACGCCGCCGGCCCCGATGCCGCGTACGTCGAACGCATGCACCTGATCGGCCGCACGCCCGAGCCCGGCGAACGGGCGGTGCCGTTGCCGCCCGACACCCCGGCACAGAATGCCACCGAGCGCCGCCAGGACTTCATCGAGCGCATGGCCCTGATCGGCCGCACGCCCGATGCCGGCGAGGTGGCCGCCGCGGCGGCGCCTGGCCATCAGCTGCTGGCCGACGCGCCCAGCTTCGACGAGCGGATGAAGCTGATCGGGCGCACCCCCTACGCCCAGTGAGCCGGGGCGCGGTATGGTTCGGGACTTGCAACGCGGTCCCGTCCCTTCCCGGAGCCCCCCGATGAAACGATTCCTCCCGCTGGTGCTGTGGTTCGCCGCGCTGGGTGCGCAGGCGCTTGACCTGTCGAAGCTGCGCATCGGCGTCGAAGGCGCCTACCCGCCGTTCAGCACCGTCGGCCCCGACGGCAAGCTGCAGGGCTTCGACATCGACATCGCGAACGCGCTGTGCACCGAGATGAAGGCCCGCTGCATGCTGGTGCAGCAGGAGTTCGACGGGCTGATCCCGTCGCTGCAGTCGCGCAAGTTCGACCTGGTGGTCGCGTCGATGGCGATCACGCCCGAGCGCCTGAAGGTGGTCGCGTTCACCGACAAGTACTACGACAGCGCGAACAGGCTGATCGCGAAGACCGGCTCGCCGATCGACGGCACGCCGGAGCGTTTCAAGGGCGTGCGCATCGGCGTGCAGCGTACCACCATCAACGACCGCTACGTCACCGCCAAGTTCAGCGCCGCGACCATCGTGCGCTACGCGAGCCAGGACGAGGTGTACCTCGACCTCGCGGCCGGCCGCGTCGATGCGACGATGGTCGACGCGATTGCCGGCGACGTCGGCTTCCTGAAGACGCCGGCCGGCAAGGGCTTCGGCTTCGTCGGGCCGGACTACCGCGACCCGGCGTACTTCGGCGCCGGGGTCGGCATCGCGCTGCGCCAGGGCGACACCGAGCTGCGCGAGAAGCTCAATGCCGCGATCAAGGCAATCCGCGCCAACGGCAGCTACCAGAAGCTCGCATCGAAGTACTTCAACTTCGACATCTACGGGCACTGATGCTGCACGGCTACCTGCCGAGCCTGCTCGACGGCCTGCGGCTGACGCTGGGCGTGGCGCTCGCGTCGCTGGCCGTCGCGGTGCTGCTGGGCCTGGCGGGCGCGGCGGCGAAGCTGTCGCATTCGGCGTTCTGGCGCCGCAGCGCGACGGTCTACACCACGCTGATCCGCGGCGTGCCCGACCTGGTGCTGATGCTGCTGATCTTCTACGGCGGGCAGCTCGCGGTGAACGAGATCGCGCTGCAGCTGGGCATCGACGAATACATCGACATCGACCCGTTCGTTGCCGGCGTCGCCACGCTCGGCTTCATCTTCGGCGCCTACCTGACCGAGACCTTCCGCGGCGCGATCCTCGCGATCCCGCACGGGCAGGCCGAGGCCGGGTTGGCCTTCGGAATGCGGCCGCTGCAGGTGTTCCACCGCATCGTGCTGCCGCAGATGCTGCGGCTGGCCTTGCCCGGCTTCGCGAACAACTGGCTGGTGCTGGTGAAGTCGACCGCACTGGTGTCGGTGATCGGGCTGACCGACATGATGCAGAAGGCCGGCCAGGCGGCCGGCGCGACACGCGAGCCGTTCACGTTCTACCTGGCCGCGGCGCTCGGCTACCTGCTGATCACGTCGGTCTCGGTCGTCGTGCTGCGCGCGCTGGAAAAGCGCTGGTCGGCGGGCGTGAAGGCGGTGTCGCTGTGAGCGCTGTGCCATGAGTTTCGAGGCCATCGTCGACAACCTGCCGCTGTACCTGTCGGGCGCGTGGACCACGCTGCGCCTGCTGGCGATGGCGCTGGCGCTGGGCCTGCTGGGCGCGATCCCGCTGGGCGTGATGCGCGCGTCGAGCCGGCGCCGCTGGTGGGTGCCGGTGTGGTGTTTCACCTTCGTGGTCCGCGGCACGCCGCTGCTGGTGCAGCTGTTCCTGCTGTACTACGGCCTGGCGCAGTTCGAGGCGGTGCGGGCGAGCGTGCTGTGGCCGCTGCTGTCGAGTGCCTGGTTCTGCGCGGTGGCCGCGTTCGCGATCAACACCTGTGCGTATACCACCGAGATCATCGCCGGCGCGATCCGCGCGACGCCGGCTGGCGAGGTCGAGGCGGCGCGCAGCGTCGGCATGCCGTGGGGGCTGATGGTGCGGCGCATCCTGCTGCCGTCGGCGCTGCGGCGCGCGCTGCCGACCTACGGCAACGAAGTGGTGCTGATGCTGCACGCGACCTCGCTGGCCAGCATCGTGACGCTGCTCGACCTGACCGGCGCGGCGCGCGACGTCAACTCGCGCTTCTTCCTGCCGTTCCCGGCCTTCATCACCGCGGCGCTGTTCTACCTGGCCATCACCTTCGTGCTGGTGGCGCTGTTCCGCCGCGCCGAGGCCCGCTGGTCGCGCCACCTGCACGCCTGTTCCTGAAACTCCTCGATCCTCCGATGCAAACCCGACACCACCCGTTGAGCGGCGCTTCGCTGCTGACCCGACGCGAGATCGTCAGCTTCCACTACGGCCCGCAGGACAGCGGCCGCAAGGTCTACGTCCAGGCCTCGCTGCATGCCGACGAACTGCCCGGCATGCTGGTCGCGCACCATCTGCGGCTGCGGCTGGCACAGCTGGAAAGCGAAGGCCGGCTGCGTGCCGAGGTCGTCGTCGTGCCGGTGGCCAACCCGATCGGCCTGGATCAGCAACTGCTGCGCATGCCGATCGGGCGCTTCGAGCTCGGCAGCGGCGAGAACTTCAACCGGCACTATCCCGCGTTGTTCGAGCCGGTGCGCTCGCGCATCGACGCGGCGCTGGGCGCCGACCCGGTCGCCAATGCGCGGCTGGTGCGCGAGGCGCTGCACGAATCGGTGCGCACGCTGCCCGAGACCCATGAGCTGATGAGCCAGCGCAAGACGCTGATGACGCTGGCTTGCGATGCCGAGGTGGTGCTCGACCTGCACTGCGACAGCGAGGCGGTGGCCCACCTCTACACCGCCACGCCGCTGTGGCCCGAGGTCGAGCCGCTGGCCCGCTGCCTGGGCGCGCAGGCCTCGCTGCTGGCGCTGGAGTCGGGCGACAACCCGTTCGACGAAGCGTGTTCGCAGACCTGGTGGCAGCTCGCGGCGCATTTCGGCGAGACGCGCCCGCTGCCGCTCGGCTGCTTGTCGGTCACCGTGGAGCTGCGCGGCGAGACCAGCGTGACGCACCCGCAGGCGGCGGCCGATGCGGCCGCGCTGCTCGACTTCCTGACGCTGCGTGGCGCGGTCGACGGCCCGGTGCCGGCCTTGCCGCCGCTGCTGTTCCCGGCCACGCCGCTGTCGGGCACCGAGGTGGTCTCGGCGCCGGCGAGCGGCGTGGTCGCGTACCACCGCGAACCCGGCGACGTGGTGCAAGCCGGTGACCTGATCGCCGACGTGATCGACCCGATCAGCGGCGAGGTTCATCCGCTGCACACCCGCACCGACGGCCTGTTCTTCGCGCGCGACCGGGTGCGCTATGCCATGGCTGGCCGCCCGCTGTTCAAGGTCGCAGGCACCACGCCGATCCGCAGCGGCAAGCTGTCGAGCGATTGATGGTGCAGCTCCAGGTCGAGGACCTGCACAAGAAGTTCGGCGACGTCGAGGTGCTGAAGGGCGTCTCGCTGATTGCCAACCAGGGCGACGTGATCAGCATCATCGGCTCCTCGGGCTCGGGCAAGAGCACGCTGCTGCGCTGCATCAACCTGCTGGAACAGCCGGATGCCGGGCGCATCACGCTCGCGGGCGAGACGATCGCGCTGAAGCCGGGGCGCGACGGCCGCCTGCACGCCACCGATGCGAAGCAGTTGCAGCGCCTGCGCAGCGGGCTCGCGATGGTGTTTCAGCACTTCAACCTGTGGGCGCACATGACGGCGCTCGAGAACGTGATCGAGGCGCCCATCCACGTGCTCGGCGTGCCGAAGGCGCAGGCGGTGGAGCGTGCCGAGGCGCTGCTCGCGCGCGTCGGCGTGCTGCACCGCAAGGGCCTCTACCCGTCGCAGCTGTCCGGCGGCGAGCAGCAGCGGGTCGCGATCGCGCGGGCGCTGGCGATGGAACCGCAGGTGATGCTGTTCGATGAGCCGACCTCGGCGCTCGACCCCGAGCTCGTCGGCGAGGTGCTGAAGGTGATGCGTGAGCTGGCCGGCGAGGGCCGCACGATGATCGTCGTCACCCACGAGATGGCGTTCGCGGCCGAGGTGTCGCGCCACGTGATGTTTTTGCACCAGGGCGTCGTCGAGGAGCAGGGCGGCCCGCGCGAGGTGCTGGCACGCCCGCGCAGCGAGCGGCTGCGCGCCTTCCTGTCAGGCGGACTGAAGTGACGCGCCGGTGTTCGCCATCGCCTCGCCGAGGCGGATCGCGCGGCCGGCCTCCCACACCGGGTTGAACGCCAGCGGCCCGGCCGGGAACAGCATCACGACCGTCGAGCCGAGCAGGAAGCGGCCCATCTCGTCGCCCTGCTTCAGCGTGACCGGCGCATCGTCGTAGCGCCACTCGCGAAGCGTGCCGGTGCGCGGCGGGTTGACGACGCCGTGCCACACCGTCGACATGCTGCCGACGATGGTTGCGCCGACCAGCGCCAGCACGAAGGGCCCGCGCGGGCCGTCGAACACGCAGACCACGCGCTCGTTGCGCGCAAACAGCCCCGGCACGCCGCGCGCGGTGGTCGGGTTGACCGAGAACAGCGCGCCTGGCACGTGGATCATCCGGCGCAGCTGGCCGTCGCAGGGCATGTGGATGCGGTGGTAGTCGCGCGGGCTCAGGTAGAGCGTCGCGAAGTGGCCGTCATCGAACTGCTTTGCGAGCGCCGCATCGCCGCCGACCA
Organism: Rhizobacter sp. P5_C2; assembly: GCF_054049715.1. NCBI lineage: Bacteria > Pseudomonadati > Pseudomonadota > Betaproteobacteria > Burkholderiales > Sphaerotilaceae > Rhizobacter > Rhizobacter sp. P5_C2. The sequence goes on from NZ_JBFULV010000030.1 coordinate 40,553, forward strand.
TCGCCGTCGTGCTGTAGCGGTGGCCCTTGGCCTGGAAGATCTGGTCGCGCTCGATGCGGCCGAACTGGCTGATCGCGCCGTCGACCGGGCAGATCAGGTCGGCCTGCGCGATCGGGCGGGCACCGGGTTTCAGCGCGCGCGTGAAGAACTCGTTGAAGCTCGCGTAGGCGGAGATGTCGGGGTCGGCGGCCTCGGCCATGTCGACGCCGTAGCGCTTGACGAACCAGCGGATCAGCCGCGTCGTCGAGCTGCCCGCGCGGGCCGACGCGATGCGGCCGGCCAGCAGCGTCAGCGCTTGCTTGGGGAGAAGGTACTGCGGGAGGACTGCGAGACGATCCGACACGTTGAGGGGCGCGAGGCTGGGCGAAGCTGCGCAGTGTAGCCACGCCGCCGGGCGCGCCCCCCGAGGATCATCCCGCAGTGCGCAGCTGGGTGTTGAAGAACGCGATCGTGCGCGTCCAGGCCTGCTTCGCGGCGGCCTCGTCGTAGCGCGGCGTGGTGTCGTTGTTGAAGCCGTGCTGCGTGCCGGGGTACTTGTAGGCGTCGAACTTCACCTTGGCGGCCTTCAGCGCGGCTTCGTACGGGGGCCAGGCGGCATTGACGCGCTCGTCGTTGTCGGCGAAGAACAGCAGCAGCGGCGCCTTGATGCCGGCCACCTTGTCGAGCGCCGGCGCATTGCCGTAGAACGGCACACCGGCGGCCAGCTCGGGCACGCGCGTGGCCAGCAGGTTGACGACGCCGCCGCCGTAGCAGAAGCCGACCGCGCCGAGCTTGCCGTTGCCCAGCGGGTGGACGCGCAGGAAGTTGGCGGCGGCGATGAAATCCTCCTGCGTCTTGGCCTGGTCGAGCTTGGCGAACAGCTCGCGGGCCTTGTCCTCGTCGCCGGGGTAGCCGCCGAGCGGGAACAGCGCGTCGGGCGCGAACGCGATGAAGTTCTCGAGCGCGAGGCGGCGGGTGATGTCCTCGATGTGCGGGTTCAGGCCGCGGTTCTCGTGCACCACCAGCACCAGCGGCAGCTTGCCGGAGACGCGGGCCGGCTTGACGAGGTAGCCACGCACCTTGCCGTAGCCGAGCGGCGACGCGATCTCGACCGATTCGGCCGAGATGCGCGGGTCGGTCTTCGGCACCTGTTCGGCGGCGGCGAACTTCGGGCTCAGCGCCTCGAGCAGGCCGACGGCCGTCAGGCCGCCGACGGCGTACTTGCGGGCGCCGTCGAGGAAACCGCGGCGGTCGATCTGGCCGTGCACGTACTTGTCGAACAGGCGCAGCACCTCGGGGTCGAAGTCATTCGCGGTCTGGCGGGGCTTGTCTTGTGCCATCGGTTTTCCTCTCTGACGATGAATCGGAACGGGCTGAGCCGCGCAGTGGAGTCGCAAACGGCGTGCCTGTCACCTGCGGGGTGATTGCCACCGTACAGAACTCAGGTTCTGGGCGCTTGCCGCACGCCTGAAACGCAGGCCTGCCCGCCAGGCCTGCAGAATGCGCGATCCCCGCTTCCGCAGTACCCCCGTGATCGCCTACGACCCCAGCCGCACCGCGTTGTACTCGCCCGAGCGGGCGCCCACGCTGTTCGCACCCGACACCCTGCCGACACTGCTGCAACTGGCCACCGAGGCGTCGCGCCTGGCCTACCTGCGCGCCGAGGGCTCGAAGCCCGAGGCCGAGCGACTGGCCGCCGCGCTGGCGCGGGCCGGGTTCGAGGCGCCGCGGGTGTTCGCCGATGCCGGCAGCGGCTCGCAGGCTTTCGGCGCGCTGCGCCCGTCCGACGGGCTGGTGCTGGTGGCCTTTCGCGGCACGCAGCCCGACGAGCTGGCCGATCTCGCGAACGACCTGAATGCACTGACGACGCAGTGGCCCGAGGCGAGCGGCCGGGTGCATGCCGGGTTCGCCGGCGCGGCGCGCACGCTGCTGCCGCGCATCGGCCATTGGCTGGATGGGGATGCGAAGCCGCGCAACGGGCTGCTGCTGACCGGCCACAGCCTGGGTGCGGCGCTCGCGACGCTGGCGGCCTCGGTGTGGCACGAGGGGTCGCTGGTCACGCTCGGGTCCCCCCGCGTCGGCGATGCGGCCTTTGCAGCGGGGCTGCGCAATCCGCAGCGCATCCGCCTCGTCAACTGCTGCGATCTGGTCACCGACCTGCCGCCGAGCCTGCGCGCCTACACGCACGTGACGCCGGCCAGCTACATCACGAGCGGCGGCGCGCTGGTCGAGCGGCCCGATGCGACGCTGGTCGACGACGACCGCATGCGCGCCCGCACCGCCTACTTCGGCGAGCACGCCGGCAAGCCCGGCGCGGTGCTGCTGCGCGACCTGGCGGACCACGCGCCGATCAACTATGCGCGGGCGTTCTTCTGAGCGTCAGGACCGGGTGTCGGGCAGCGGGGCGCCGCAATCGCTGCAGTAGTGCGCGCTGAAGGCATGGCCTTCGGTCAGGCAGGCGGGGCAGGTGCGCGTCGTGGGCGGGTGCGGACTGCGAAACCGCAGCGCCGTGAACTCGGCGCTGACGATGCCGGTCGGCACCGCGAGCGTGCCCCAGCCCACCAGCATCATGATCGACGCGATCAAGCGGCCGAGGCCGGTCTTTGGCGTGATGTCGCCGAAGCCGACGGTGGTCATCGTCGAGATCGCCCAGTAGATCGACACCGGGATGTTGTCGAAGCCGTTGCCGGGTCCCTCGACGGCGTACATCAGGCTGCCCATCACGACGGTGACCAGCAGCACGAAGCTCAGGAACACCAGGATCTTGCGGCGGCTGGCCATCAGCGCCTCGCCGAGCGCCCGGTATTCGGCGATGTAGGCGGCCAGCTTCAGGATCCGGAACAGCCGCAGCAGGCGCAGCGCCCGCACGTCGATCAGCGCATGCAGGCCGGGCACCACCAGCGCGGCCCAGGTGGGCAGCACCGCCAGCAGGTCGATGACGCCGAACACGCTGCCGGCGTAGCGGCCGGGCCGCTGCACGCAGGCGAGCCGCGCCAGGTACTCGAGGCTGAACAGCACCGTGAACACCCATTCGAGGATCGAGAACACGCCGCCCCAGCGCGCATGCACCGACGCGAAGCTGTCGAGCATCACGACGGCCACGCTCGCGAGGATCAGCCACACCAGCGCCAGGTCGAACAGCCGGCCGCTGCGTGTGTCGGCCTCGAAGATCACGGTGAACAAGCGCAGCCGCCAGCCGGTGGGCGGGCGGCCGAAGCGGTCGGCGGGTTCGGTGGGGCTTGCCGGCGGCACGGGCATTGCGCTGTTCAGACCGCTTCCCAGCGCTCGCTGCGCTCGGAGCGGAACAGCGCATCGATCACCCGCATGTTGGTGATCGCGTCGTCGACGCCGTAGGGCAGCGCGATCTCGCCGCGCACCGCGCGCGAGAACGCGTCGCCCTGCAGCGTGTACTGGTCGGACTCGGGCAGGGTCTCGGTCTCGATGGCCGAGCCGTCGAGCGCGCGGCCGGCGTCGATGAAGATCCTGGTCTGGCCGCCGAGCGGCGCGTTGAACGGGATCTGGATCTCGATGCGGCCGGTGGTGCCGACCACCTGCACGCGCTGGTACGGCACGCTCTGCGTCGACACCGTGAAGTCGAGGTGGCGGCCGCCGCCGAAATCGGCCAATGCGCTGCAGCTGCGGTCGGTGTGGAAGCTCGGGTCGCGGTCGACCAGCGCGATCACGCGCTTCGGGTCGGCCTCGAACAGGAAGCGGCCGGCGACGATCGCGTAGCAGCCGATGTCGTACAGCGCGCCGCCGCCGATGTCGGGCATGTTGCGGATGTTGGCCGGGTCGTCGTTGAAGTACGAGAAGAACACCTGTACCTGGCGCACGGTGCCGATGCGGCCGGAGCGCAGCAGCTCGCGCACGCGCAGCCACTGCGGGTGGTAGCGCACCATGAAGGCCTCGCTGACCAGCACCTTGTCGGCGACGGTGCGCAGCTCGGCGGCCTCTTGCGCGGTGATGGCCACCGGCTTCTCGCACAGCACGTGCTTGCCGGCGCGCGCGGCCTGCAGCGTCAGCGGGATGTGCAGGTGGTTGGGCAGCGGGTTGTAGACGGCCTCGATCTCGGGGTCGGCGAGCATCTCTTCATACGAACCGTAGGCCTTGGCCAGGCCGAGCTTGTCGGCCGCGCGTTGCGCCGGTTCGAGAGAGCGCGACGCGATGCCGCGCACGTCGCAGAAGGCGCTCTTCTGCATGCCGGGAATGACCTTCTCGATGCCGATCTTCGCGGTGCTGAGCACCCCCCACACGACCTTCTTCATGCTGCCTCCGAAATTGATGCCGGCGCAGACTTTAGTCCGCGCGAGCGGGTTCGGGAAGGCGGTGGTGGAAATCAGCTGCGCAGGTCGCGGCGCATGCGGACGGCGTCTTCCACGTCTTCGTAGTAGCCCGAGACGATGCCGGTCTCGCGGAAGCCGTGGTGCTTGTAGAACGAGCGGGCCTGCGTGTTGCTGGCGCGCGCCTCGACGCGGATCACCGCAATGCCCGCGGCGCGGGTGGTGGCATCGAGCCAGGCCATCAGGGTCGAGCCGATGTGGCGGTGGCGCTGCGCCGCGGCGACGGCGAGCAGCAGCAGGTGCGCTTCCTCGTCGTCGTATTTCATGATGGCAAAGCCGTGCAGCACGCCTTGTTCGTGGCCGACGATCACGTTGGTGCTGCGGTCGCGCAGGCTGCGGCGCACGCGCTGCGGTGTCCAGCGCCACGGCAGGCCGTGCTCGATGGCCTCGCGCGACAGGGCGGCGATGGCGTGCGCGTCTTCAGGCAGGGCGAGTCGGATCTCGACGGAGGCGGGCATGGCGCGCAGCTTAAGCGCTCCGGCACCCCGATCCGGGCGAGCAGGGCCGCCGTTTTTTTTGATAGACTGGCGCCCTTGTTGGGGGGGTAGCTCAGCTGGGAGAGCGTCGCGTTCGCAATGCGAAGGTCGGGAGTTCGATCCTCCTCCTCTCCACCAACAATCCCTTGAAGCCCGTTGGATGTCCAACGGGCTTCTTCATTTTGTGCACGCGATAGGCCCTGCAGGGTGGATCGCTTGGTACGCAACTCAAGGGCAGTTGCTGGCAGCTGCAAGATCACCGATCAGTTTTGCCTGCCGTCCTGTCAGGTCATCGAACCCCGACAAGCAACGCAAGACGCCGCAAAACACGGTCATTGGCAAAGCAAGCGGGAGCAGGTGCAAGCGGCCGCCGCGTTGCAGACGCTCCCAGTCCTGACGATCCACGTCCTGAAGGCTGTTGAATTCGACCCACGTTGGCAGGCTCAACACACCACCGGGGACACCCACGAAATAGCCTCCGCGCGGCGGTCCGAGGCTGCAAGCGGGATGCTCCGCAAGCCCGTGCGGCTTGGTCGTGAAAACGGTGGTGACGAGATCGTTGCTGCGCCGATCGACAGCCAGCACGAGGACGTACTTGCGCTCGCATTCACCGGTTTCCCGATTGAGGTAGTAGCAGTCGTCACGCCATATCTGGCCAGGCTGCGCCGCACTCGCCGCAGCCATGACGCCCTGTCCTCAGCCTGCCTCAGCGTGACGCGAAGCCACGAGCGCTGCCCGGTACATCGCCTGCTCTTGCGCCAACTCGCGCATGCACTCGGCATTGACGTCTTCGTCGGAAATCGCCAGTTCGTAGGGAATGGGTTTGAACGCGCCGGCGCCAGCGTGCCATACGCGATCCCATGCGCCGTTCTGCTCGTGCGTCAGGTCGATCATCTTCTCTGACAGGGCGCCGTGATACTTGCCGGCCAGCGCTTCGAGGATGCGAAGCTGCCTCGGGCTGAACGGGTCGGGATCGAATGCGACCCCCTCATTGAGCTTGACGGCCAGCCGCTTGTAGTCGAACACCTTCTCGGGCTCGATGTGCACCAGCCGGGCCAGATCGGGGCCGAGTTCTTCCCACTCACCCATCAACTCCACGGGGACAGGCCCCAGCTTCCATGCTTGGTAGTCAAGGCCGGTAGCACTCTTTCCTGTTTGCCTGAAGTGTTCGAAATCGAACAGGTAGAGCAGCTTGAACAGCTTGATCTTGCCGCAGGCTTCCGTGTGGCCCGCAAAGTACACGACCGCCTGCAACAGGCGTTCACGTTCGGTGTGGGTCAAGACGGGCATCGGGTAAGGGGGCCGCTGATACGGTCGCGGAATTATCGCCCAGAGGTCGCCAAGGCAGCAAACGACGTGGCCCCATTTGCCGCGAGCACTCGGCGCGGCACCTCGACGCCCTCCGCGCCCTCAGGCCTTCATGCCCCTCAGCACGTCGTAGCAAGCCCCCATCGTGTGGTAATCCACCTTCCCCGCCGGGCTCTTCTCGTCCGAGATCTTGCGGTTGTCCGGCGTGAGGATGCGGTACCAGGCGCCGTGCTCATGGTCGATCATGTGCGCCCAGCTGTAGCCCCACAGCTTGTCGTACCAGCCCCAGTAGCCGGCGTCGCCGGTGCGCAGCGCGAGCAGCGCGGCGGCGGCCAGGCTCTCGGCCTGCACCCAGAAGTATTTGTCGCCGTCGCACACGCTGCCGTCGGGCGCGAAGCCGTAGACCAGCCCGCCGTGCGTCGCGTCCCAGCCGCGGCGCATCGCGGTGTCGAAGAAGCGGCGCGCCGTCGGCAGCAGCCACGCGGGCCGCTGGTCGACGGGCAGGTGGGTCTCCAGCTGCAGCAGCAGCTTGGCCCATTCGGTCAGGTGCCCGGTCTGGAAGCCCCACGGCCGGAAGATGTTCGTCTTGTCGTCGCGGTTGTAGTCCCAGTCGACCGACCAATCGGCGCGGTAGTGCTCCCACACCAGCGGGCCGTCTGGCGTGTCGGCCAGCGCCGCCTGGCGCTGCGTGATCGACTCGGCCAGCGTCAGTGCGCGCTGCAGGTACTTCGCATCCTTCGTCGCATCGAAGGCGGCGATCATCGCCTCGCAGCTGTGCATGTTCGCGTTCTGGCCGCGGTAGCCGCCGACCGTCCATGCGGCGTCCGCCTCGTCGGCATACAGCCCGCGTGACGGTTCCCAGAAGCGCTGTTCCATCAGCGCGAAGCTCGCGTCGAGCCCGGCTCGCGCTTCCTCCACGCCGGCCATCAGCGCATGCGCATGCGCCAGCACGACGAACGCGAGGCCGTAGCAGTGGTTGGTGGCGTCCTGCACCGTGGCCTTGCTGCCGTCCCAGTCGAGCTGCCAAGCGTAGCCGCCGTTCGGCTGCAGGTGCGCCTGCTGCAGGAAGCGCAGCGCGTGGCGCGTGTTGTCCTGATAGCGCTGCTCGCCGAAGCGCCGGAACGCCATCGCCTGCGTGAACACGAAGCGCGTGCTGCTGACGAGGTGGCGCGTGCGCCGGTCGTAGACGGTGCCGTCGTCCTTGAAGAAGTGGAAGAAGCCGCCGCTGTCGTCGCGGCAGCGGCCGTCGTAGAACGCGAGCGTGCGGCGGATGTGGGCGAGCAGGGGCTCGGGGCGGCGGAAGTCGGGCAGGGGCGGCGTCGTTGTCATGGGAATCATCGGAAAAAATCGGTCAGTTCAAGCCCATTCTCTCAGCCCCATCTGCATGCGGCCGAGCGGGCTCAGGTTCTCCTCGCGCGCGCGGCCGTCGAAGCCGAGCTCGTAGTCCTCCGGCGCGAAATCCGGGCTGCTGCGCCCTTCGAGGAAAGCCGGTGCCTGGCGTTGCGCGAACGCGGCGTTCTTGGCGCACCACGGCGCCGCGCCGATGTAGATCACGTTGCTGTAGCCGCTGCCGGCGTGCTGGTCTTCCACCGCGTGGATCACGTCGGAGTGCCACCACACGGTGTCGCCGGGCTCCACCTGGGGGATCGACACCAGCCCCGCCAGCAGCGGCGCATGCCACTGCGGCGACGCGCCCAGCGCACGGCCCGGCTGCGCGCCGCACAGGTCGCCGTCCGGCACGTCCGGCTGCAGCGCGCGCAGCAGCATCCACGGCGTGGTCTTCGCGATCGGCACCAGCTTCAGCGTGCCGTCGCCGGGGCCTTGTGGCGTCAGCGCGGTCCAGCCCTGGAAGGTGCGGAAGGCCGAACACACGGCCGGCGACGGGATCTCGCGCGTCGCGGTGCGGCCTTCGGCATCGAACGGGTCGAAGGCCAGCGGGTCGCCGTCGAACACCTCGCGGTAGACGTGGCGGAAGGTGGGTTCGCACCAGCGCTCGACCGACCCGCCGTCGGAATGCGGCGAGAGCCCGAGCGTCGAATCGCCCGGCTCGCGGCGGCGGATCCGGTCGGCGTAGTTGAACTGCCGGTCCGGGTCGAAGTACCGCGTGCCGTTCTTCTCGAAGGTCCACAGCCGGTTCAGCCACGCGCGCACCGCGGCCATGTCGGCGTGCTGGCGCGCCTGCATCTGCGGCAGCGACCAGTACAGGCTGTAGATCTGCGGCCGGCTCGCGCCGAGCGCGCTGAAGTACTTGTCCAGCCCCGCCTTCTGCGGCATGCGCTGCAGGTACTGCACCGCGTCGATGTAGCGCACGATGGCCTCGTTCCACGCGGCGACGACGTCGGGGTCGAACACGCGGCGGATCACGACGCAGCCGCGCCGCTTGATGTGCGCCCTCTGCGCCGCCGTGACCTTGCCGGCCGCCACGTCCTTGAACAGCAGCTCGGGCACCGCGCCGCCCTGCGCCTGCTCGGCGCGGATCGCGGCCACCTCGGCTTCCAGCGCTTCGCTCAGCCGCGCGAAGCGGCCGGGCAGGTCGCGCACGTCGCGGCGCAGTTGCTGTTGCGATGCCCGCACCGCGGCGGGCACGTCGTTCATCCAGGCTTCCATCGCATGGTCCTCCTGCTGTGAAGTCCTCAGTTCAGCCGCTCGCCGGTTTCGGACGCGAACACATGCAGCGCCTGCGACGGCACATGCACCCGCACCGCTGCGCCGGGCACCACGTTCGGCAGGCCGCTCATGCGCACCGTGACCTCGGTGTGGCCGAGGTCGACCAGCGCATAGGTCTCGGGCCCGGTCGGCTCCACCAGCGAGATGGTCCCGGCCAGCTGGCCGTCGTCGCGCAGGCTCATGTCCTCCGGCCGCACGCCGACGGCCACCTTGCCGGCCGGTCCGTTCGCGAGCTCGCCGATCGCGGTGCCGTCCGGCAACCGCAGCAGCCCGGCCGCATCGCGCGTCGCGTCGAACAGGTTGATCGACGGCGAGCCGATGAAGGTCGCGACGAAGCGGTTGGCCGGCCGGGTGTAGATCTCCAGCGGCGTCGCCAGTTGCTGGATGCGCCCGGCATCGAGCACCGCGATGCGCGTGCCCAGCGTCATCGCCTCGACCTGGTCGTGCGTCACGTAGATCGTCGTCACGCCGGTGCGCATGTGCAGCCGCTTGATCTCGGCGCGCATGTCCACCCGCAGCTTGGCGTCGAGGTTCGACAGCGGCTCGTCGAACAGGAACAGCTGCGGCTGCCGCGCGAGTGCGCGCCCGATCGCGACGCGCTGGCGCTGCCCGCCCGACAGCTGGCGCGGCTTGCGTTGCAGCAGCGGGGTGATCTGCAGCATCGCGGCCACGTCCTGCACGGTCTTGTCGCGCGTGGCCTTGGCCACGCCGCGCATCTCCAGCGGGAACGCGATGTTCGCGGCGACCGTCATGTTCGGGTACAGCGCGTACGACTGGAACACCATCGCGATGTTGCGGTCGGCCGGGCCGGCGTCGGTGATGTCCTGGCCGCCCAGCACGATGCGCCCGCCGCTCGGCTCCTCGAGCCCGGCGATCAGGTTCATCAGCGTGCTCTTGCCGCAGCCCGACGGGCCGACCAGCACCAGGAACTCGCCATCGGGCAGGTGGATGTCGATCTCGTGCAGCACGCGGGTCGCGCCGAACAGCTTGTGGATGCCTTGCAGGGCGAGGTCGGCCATGGTGTGTGTTGGAAACTGCGATCAGCCCTTGACGGACCCGGCCATCAGGCCGCGGACGAAGTACTTGCCGGAGAGGATGTAGACCAGCAGCGTCGGCGCGCCGGCGATGAACGCCGCCGCGAAGTGCACGTTGTATTCCTTGACCCCGGTGCTCGAGTTCACCAGGTTGTTCAGCGCCACCGTGATCGGGAAGCTGCTGTAGTCGCTGAACGACGCGCCGAACAGGAAGTCGTTCCAGACGTTCGTGAACTGCCAGATCACCGAGACCACGATGATCGGCACGCTGTTGGGCAGCAGCAGCCGGAAGAACAGCCGGAAGAAGCGCGCCCCGTCCATGCGCGCCGAGCGCACCAGCTCGGGCGGAAAGGCCGCGTAGTAGTTGCGGAAGAACAGGGTGGTGAAGCCGATGCCGTACACCACGTGCACCAGCACCAGCCCCGGCACCGTGCCGGCCAGGTGCAGCAGCCCGAGCGTGCGCGCCATCGGGATCAGCACGATCTGGAACGGGATGAACACCGAGAACATCAGCGCCGCGAACACCAGGTGCGCGCCGCGGAAGCGGAACTGCGTCAGCACGTAGCCGTTGAAGGCGCCGATGCCGGTCGAGATCAGCACCGCCGGCAGCGTCATCAGGAAGCTGTTGAAGAAATACGGCTTGAGGCCGGTCGCCTGCACGCCGATCTGCGCCAGGCTCCAGGCGTCGTGCCACGGCTGCAGCGTGAAGGCGTCGGGCCAGGCCATCAGGTCGCCGGCGCGGATCTCGTCGAGCGGCTTCACCGAGTTGACAAGCATCACGTACAGCGGCATCAGGAACAGCAGCGCGAAGTAGCCGAGCACGCCATACAGCAGCACGCGCGGCAACACTGTCTTCAGCGTGCGCTCAGCCATGCGCATCTCCCCCGCGCGTCTCGCGCAGGATGTACGGCACCACGACGATCGCGATGGCAATCAGCATCAGCACCGCGCTGGCCGCGCCGACCGCCATCTCGTTGCGCGTGAAGGTGTATTGGTACATGAAGAGCGACGGCAGCCAGCTCGCGCGGCCCGGTCCCCCATTGGTGAGCGCGATCACCAGGTCGTAGGACTTGATCGCCATGTGCGCCAGGATCACGAAGGCCGAGATGAAGCTCGCGCCGAGCTGCGGCAGGATCACGCGCTGGTAGATGCGCCAGGCGCGCGCGCCGTCGAGCCGGGCGGCGTTGACCACCTCGGTGTCGACGCCGCGCAGCCCGGCCAGGAAGAGCGCCATCACGAAGCCCGAGGTCTGCCACACCGCGGCGATCACGACGCAGTAGATCGCGAGGTCGCTGTCCTTGACCCAGCCGAACGCGAAGCTGGTCCAGCCGACCGCGTGCATCGAGCGTTCGAGCCCGATGCCCGGGTCCATCAGCCACTTCCACGCGGTGCCGGTGACGATGAACGACAACGCCATCGGGTACAGGAAGATCGAGCGGAAGCCGGCCTCGGCGCGCACCTTCTGGTCGATCAGCACCGCCAGCAGCAGCCCCAGCACGCCGCAGCCGAGGATGTACAGCGTCGCGAAGATGCCGAGGTTCTTGACCGACAGCACCCAGTTGTTCAGCCCGACGAGGCGCACGTACGCCTCGGGGCCGGACAGCGTCGTCACCGGCACCATCGTCGATGCGGTGAACGACAGCCACACGGTGAACGCGATGTAGCCGTAGACGCAGACGCCGATCAGCAGCACGCTCGGCGACAGCACCGCCTTCGCGATCAACGGAGCTTTCATCGACGGATCAGTTGTCGACTGCGGCGACCATTTCCTTGACGGCGGCCTTGCTGTCGATCTGGCCGTTGAAGTGGCGCGTGATCACGTCGTAGAACGCGTTCTTGATGCCGGCCGGCACCGCGTGGCCGTGCGCCATCGAGCCGACCAGCGCGCCCTTGCCGCTGGCCTCGGCCAGGTCCTTGATGCCCTTCTTGCCGCAGTCGTCGAACGCCGCGTCCGACACGTCGGTGCGCGCCGGCACCGAGCCCTTGACGACGTTGAAGGCCGACTGGAACGCCGGGTCCATCACCGCGCTGGCCATCTTGGCCTGGGCCGCGGCCTTGTCGCCGCCGACCTTGAACATCGCGAACTGGTCGGAGTTGAACGACACCATGCCCTGGGTGCCGGGGAAGCGCATGCAGATGAAGTCGACGCCCGGCTTCTTCTTCGCCGCGACGAACTCGCCCTTGGCCCAGTCGCCCATCATCTGGAAGCCGGCCTTGCCRCTGATGACCATCGCCGACGCGAGGTTCCAGTCGCGGTTGGAGAAGTCCTTGTCGACCAGCTTGCGCAGCTGGCCCATGCGGTCGAAGGCCTTCAGCATCGTCGGCGAGCCGAGCGCGGCCTTGTCCTTCTGGATGAAGACCTTCTTGTAGAAGTCGATGCCGCCGGTGCTCAGCACGACGCTGTCGAACAGCGTCGCGTCCTGCCACGGCTGGCCGCCGTGCGCGAGCGCGACGAAGCCGGCCTTCTGCACCTTCTCGGCGGCGGCGATGAACTCGTCGAAGCTGGTCGGCATCGTCGTGACACCGGCCTTGTCGAGCACCGACTTGTTGGCCCAGACCCAGTTGGTGGAGTGCACGTTGACGGGTGCTGCGATCCACTTGCCGTCGTACTTCGAGAACGCCTGCAGCGCGCCGGGCACGACCTTGTCCCAGCCTTCCTTCGCGGCGACCGCGTTCAGGTCGGCCAGCACGCCCTGCTTGGCCCAGTCCTGGATGTCGAAGCCGAGCAGCTGCACGGCGGTCGGTGGGTTGCCGGCCGTCACGCGGGCGCGTACCGCCGTCATCGCGGCCTCGCCGCCGCCGCCGGCCACCGGCATGTCGTTCCACTTGACGCCCTGCTTCTCGAGGTTGCCCTTCAGCACGTTCAGCGCCGCGGCCTCGCCGCCGGAGGTCCACCAGTGCAGCACCTCCACGCTTTGCTGGGCGGCCGCGGTGGCGCTCAGCGCGAGCCCGCAGGCCGTGACGATCAGGGTCTTCAGATGGCGTCGTGTCATGGGTTTGTCTCCTGCTTGTAGGGGTGTGACGTCGAGGTCACGCCGATCAGGATAGGCCGCCGCGCCGAACGTTCTGACGGGGGATTCCCGCGCAAGAGTCAGCGCAGATCGCGAAACAAGCGGTGTTTAGCTACGAGAGCTGCTGTCCCGCACCACGAGTTCGACCGGCTGAACGATGTCCTGCGGCATCGAGTCGCCCCGCATCACCATTTCGACGCCGGTGCGGCCGAGCGCCTCCTTGTCGACGCGCATCGTCGTCAGCCCCATCGTGCCGTAGGCCGCGGCGGCGATGTCGTCGAAGCCGACGAAGGCGATGTCCTGCGGCACCCGCAGCCCGGCCGCCTGGCAGACCCGGATCGCGGCCAGCGCGGCCATGTCGTTGTAGGCGAACACGGCATCGGGCCGAGGGCGCAGCTTCAGCAGCTCGCGCATCGCGGCCTCGGCACCGGCCGTGGTATCCAGCCCGGGTGGCGCGACCACCTCGAGATCAGGATCGGCCAGCACGCCGGCCTCGAACAGCGCGCGCCGGTAGCCGCGCTCGCGCTCGCGGATGCTGAAGTGCGCCAGCGAGCCGGCCAGGTAGGCGATGCGCCGGTAGCCCTGCGCCAGCAGGTGCTGTGTCGCGAGGTAGCCGCCCTGCGCGTTGTCGGGGTTCACCGCCCGGCAGCCCGGCATCCAGAAATCGACCAGCGCGAGCGGCAGGTCCATCGCCCGCAGCAGGTCGACGACCTCGGCCTCGAAGTAGCCGGCGGCCATCAGTGCATCGGGCTCGTGCAGGCGCAGCAGCTGGCGCACCGGATCGGCCGGGCCGGTGCTGAGCACCGTCGGCACCACGCCGAACTCGCGGCAGGCTTCTTCGACACCGTGCATCACCTGCGAGAAGAACGGGTTCAGCGAGAAGCTGCTGTGGTGGCGGTGCACCATGAACAGCAGCCGCCGCGCCTTGGCCGAACGCAGCCGGCCGGGGTCGTAGCCGAGCTTGCGCGCGACCTCGCGCACCTGGCGGCGGGTTTCGTCGGACAGGCCGCGCTGGTTCTTCAGCGCGCGCGAGACGGTGCCGATCGAGACGCCGGCGGCCTCGGCGATGTCGCGGATGGTCACGCCATCGGCGCTCATGGCGTCAGCGGCCGCGCCGACAGGCGATAGCGGATCACGCACGGCGCATCGGGATGCAGCGCGATGCCATCGCGCGCCGCGAGCGGGTGCTCGGCCGGCGGGCGGCCGACGCGGCCCAGGTCCCACGCGCCGTTCACCGGCTCGACGCCGACCGCGAGGTGCCGGCCATTCCATGGCGGCGCGAGCCGGCCGCGCTGGCTCACCCACAGCATCAGGTCGGGCAGCAGTGCGCGATCCCAGTCGATCGTCAACGACCAGCCGGCGTCGATGAAGCGGGCCGTCACCGGGCCGACGATGTCCATCAGCTGCAGCAGGTCCTCGCCGTCGGCCGGCTGCGGGAACTGCGTGAAGTCGCCCTGCGTGCCATCGACCAGTGACACAGCATCCAGCTGCTCGAAGCGGGCACCGGGCATGAGCCGCGAGTGCCCCGGTTCGGTCGGCACCGGGTAGGCGAAGCCCGCGCCATCGTGCTGCAGGTCGAGCGCGACGCGGCCGAGGTCCAGCCGCAGCGTCGGGTGCAGCGCGACCGGCAGCCGGCAGGGCTTGCGGGCGTCGATCTGCAGTTCGATCTCCAGCGCGGGCGCGTCGGCCACGGCGTGCACGCGGCGGGTCAGGGAGTGCACGGGGTGATCCGGCGGCATCTCGATGCGCATTGCCAGCGTGAGCGGACCCGACGGCAGCCACTGCCAGCGGTGGTGCGATGCGTAGCCATGCGCCCAGTCGTCGGCGGGCTGGCGGGTGTGCCAGTTGGCAGGCAGCCCGTCGGGCCGGTCGCAGCGCCCGAACGGCACGCACGGCCATTCGCCGCGCAGCCGGCCGAGCAGGCCGGGCCATTGCTGGTGCGCCTGCGGATCGTCGGCCCACGGCGCGACCTGCAGCGGCGAGAAATCCGCCTGCCCGGCCGCGCGAAAGTGCACCGGCGCCAGCATGCCGCCGAAGGCGTGCAACTCCGCGTCGCCATGCGCCCAGCGCAGGCGGCGGGCGTCGTCTTCGGGGAGGGCAGTGGAGGAGGGCGGAGGGGCCACGATCGGGCCAGTGTAGAAACCCGTCGTTGTTTAGTAAACGTCTAAAGCCCGGGCAGGGTGTTCCTGGAGGCCGCGGGGAACCAGTCGTCAAGGTGCTGCAGCGCGTCGACGAGCGACGCCAGTTGTTGCAGCGAGCTGGCGGCATCGGGGGTCTTCAGGTCGGGCACGGTGACCACCTGCAGGCCGGCGGCGCGCGCGGCGGCGCTGCCGTGGTCGCTGTCTTCGAACGCGAGCGCGGTCAACGGGTCGATGCCGGCGCGCTGTGCCGCGAGGCGGTAGACCGCGGGGTCGGGCTTGCCGCGCGGCACCTCGTCGCCACCGGCCACCGCGCGGAAGAAGCCGGCGATGCCCGCGACCGCGAGGCGACGGCGCACTTCGGCGACGTGCGTCGACGAGGCCACCGCGCACGGCACGCCGCGTTGCTGCAAGGCCTGCAGCAGCAGCATCGCCCCGGGCTTCAGCGCGAACATGACGCCGGCCTCGGGCGCGAGCTGCTTCGCCGCATCGCGCTGCACGCGTTCGTAGGCCCGCGTGCTGCCGAGCAATGCCGTGAGCCGCGCCGTCGATTCGGCATGCGCCAGCCCGACCACGCCGATGTAGTCGGCCTCGTGCAGTAGCAGGTCGAGCGCGCGCGCCGACGCGAGCCACGCCCGCATGATGGTGCGTTCGGAATCGAGCAGCAGCCCGTCCATGTCGAAGATGGCAGCGGAGAACATGGGGCGGGATTGTGGCGCGGCGGGTGACAATCGCCGCGCCGAGGGGGCATGTCTTCCGTCGATTCAACGAATGAGTTCCAGAGCCGTCCAGTTCCATGCTGCGCCGTCGGACCTGCCCGAGTTGCTCGACGTTCTGCGCCAGGCGGTGCCTGGCGTGAGTTTGCACACCTGGTCCGCGGCCTCGGGCCTGCAGCCGTTGGCGACCGCCTCGCCTGGCACCGATGTCGACTGGCTGATCGCGTCGGTGGGACCGCTCGCGCACGTCGTTCTGCTGGCCGCAGCCGGCCGTGCCCGCTATGACTTCCGAGCGCCGGCCCCATGATGTCAACGGCTCTGCTGCCGACCGGCCTGGCCGGCCTCCACCCCGAATCGTTCAGCCTGATTGAGGCCGACCCGGCCGAAGTCATGGCACTGTGCCGCTCGCTCTGGGAGGCCGCGGCGCGTGACGGCTGGGTGGCATGGCACGAGTTGCCATGCGGCTTCGACATGTCGGCAGTGGACCGCTACGCCGGCCGGGTGCAGTTCGGCGTGCTCGCCGCATCCGCCAGCCGGCCCGGACAGACCTGCCTGTGGAGCGCCGAGGCGGATCGCGCCGACGGCCTGCTGACGAAGATCGCGATCCGCCTGCGCTGCCGTGTGATCAGCACCTCGCTCTGCCGCGACTGGCAGCATGCCGATGCACTCGGCGAACTGGTCGTGCGGCAAGGTGCCGTGGCGACGCGGCCGCGCGTCGTCAGGGTCATGCGCAACGACCATGGGCGGCTCGAGTACTTCGAGCAGGGCGAGCCGCTGGATTTCGAACGACCGGCGCATTACGCGAAGCGCCTGTTGAAACATCGCGTCAGCGAAGAGGTGCTGATGTCGTACTGGCACGAACTCGGCGTCGATGTGGCGGCGGAGCTGGCAGACTGGTCCGGGCGGGTCGGCCTGGCCTATGTGCGGGCCAACAGCGTTCCGATCGCGGCCGGCGCCGCATTCCAGGCGGCATGAGAACAAGGATTGGGGCAACGATGACCTTGCATGTCTATTCCGAAACTCAAGGACGCAGGAGCTTGGTGCTCGGCGTCGAGTTCGATTGCCTGCAGCAGCTCGAGCCGGTGTTCGAGAAGTACCGCGCTGCGACCGGCGTGCGACTGTCGGAATATGACGATGTCCGCTTGGGGCCTCCGCACGTCGCGTTGCTGCACCGCCTGCTCGATGAGGCACGAGGCGCCAGCGGATCGCCCGGCGTCGCCTGGGAACGCTTCGCGGCAGCCGTTGCGGACGCGGCCAGATCTGCAAGCGATCTGCTGCTCGTCGGTGATTAGCCGGCCGGCAGTTTGCGTGTCAGGATGTAAAGCAGGGTGGTTGCGCGATGCGATGGTCGTCGGATGTCACACCGGCCGCGTTGTGAGCACCACATGCCGATCACCAAGGACGAAACCTCCATGAAAGCTGTCTTGAAGCTCTTCCTCGCGCTGTGTGCGCTTGCCGGCGCCAGCGCCGCGTCGGCCGAGGCCACCTTCTACGAGCACGACAACTTCGGCGGCCGCAGCTTCGCCGCCCGCGACCCGTTGAACGACTTCACCCGCTTCGGCTTCAACGACCGCGTCTCGTCGGTCGTCGTGCGCGGCGAGCCCTGGGAGGTCTGCGAGCACGTCGACTACGGCGGCCAGTGCTTCATCCTGCGGCCCGGCAGCTACGCATCGCTCGGCACCATGCGCATGAACGACAAGCTGTCGTCGGCCCGCCCGGTCGATCGCGACCGCCGCCATGACGAAGGCCGCTACGCGCCGCCGCCGATGGACGGGCAGATCACCTTCTTCGAACGCGAGGGCTTCCAGGGCCGCGCGTTCAGCACCGAGCGCGACGTCGTCAACTTCGACCGCTTCGGCTTCAACGACCGCGCGTCGTCGGTGATCGTGCTCGGCGAACGCTGGGAGGCCTGCGAACACGCCGACTTCAGCGGCCGCTGCGTGATCCTGCGCCCGGGCCGCTACCCCGACCTGCGCTCGATGGGGTTGAACGACCGGCTGTCGTCGGTGCGCGCGCTGCACCCCGCGGCCCGCTATGACGAAGGCCGCTACGCGCCGCCGCCGGCACCGGTCTACGACTGGCGCCGCCGCCCGCAGGAGCGCATCTTCGAAGCGCCGGTGACGGCGGTGCACGCGGTCTATGCCGCGCCGACGCAGCGCTGCTGGGTCGAGCGCGAGCAGGTGGTGAAGAACGAGCGTGGTGACCCGAACGTCGGCGGTGCGGTGATCGGCGGGATCGTCGGCGGCATCCTCGGCCACCAGGTCGGCAGCGGCTCGGGTCGCGACATCGCGACCGTCGGGGGTGCGGTGGCCGGTGCGGTGATCGGCGCCAACGTCGGCCGCGACGGCCGCAGCGTCGCGACGCAGGACGTGCAGCGCTGCGCCGCCGTGCCGGCGCAAGGCCGCCCCGAGTACTGGGACGTGGCCTACCAGTTCCGCGGTGTCGAGCACCACGTGCAGATGACCGCGCCGCCGGGCCGCACGGTGGTCGTCAACGACAACGGCGAACCGCGTCTTTGAGCTGACGCTCTGAGCTGACGCTTTGAGCTGAACTTCCAAGCGACATGCGGTAAAGCCTGCTTACACGATGGACGCGCTGCGTGCGCGCCCATCGCGATGCGGCATGCCAACCATCGCAGCTTCGGGGTGACGACACACGAATCGTCAGCTCTGCCCCCGCCAGGCCGGGTCGTGACAAAGGCACGTTTTCTGCGTCATGGAACGAAACCGTTCCGTGTAACAGGAAGAGAGCCCCATGCAGCCCGACGATTTCACCCGCCCGCACGCCCCCTCGCGTGCCGCGCTTCTTGCGGCGATGTTCGCGTCGGCGGTGGCCGTCGCGGCCTGCGGTGGCGGCAAGGACGACGCGCCAGCGGGCAGCCCGCCGAGTTCGTCGGCGCCTTCGCCATCACCCGCTCCGGCTCCCGCGCCTTCCCCTGCGCCGGCCCCCGCTCCCGTGCCGAGCCCGGCACCTTCACCGAGTCCGGCGCCTGCACCGGCGCCGGCGCCCAGTCCCTCTCCTGCTCCGAGCCCTGCGCCCGCACCGGCACCCGCGCCGGCACCGTCCCCCGCACCCGGCACCGTGCCCGACACCGGCGCGACGCCCGACCTCGGCCCGAACGTGCTGGTGTTCGATCCGTCGACGCCGCAGGCCACGCTGCAGGCCAAGGTCGATGCCGTGTTCGCGACGCAGCAGCGCAACCAGTTCGGCACCGAGCGCTATGCGCTCGCCTTCAAGCCGGGCACCTACCGCGTCAACATCAACGTCGGCTTCTACACGCAGGTGCTGGGCCTAGGCGCCTCGCCGGACGACGTGACGATCAACGGCCGCACGCAGGTCGATGCCGCGTGGTTCGACGGCAATGCGACGCAGAACTTCTGGCGCAGCGCCGAGAACCTGTCGGTGGCGCCGCAGAACGGTGAATCGCTGCTGTGGGCGGTGGCGCAGGCCGCGCCGTTCCGCCGCATGCACGTGAAGGGCAACATGACGCTCGACCCGGGCGGCGGCTGGTCCAGCGGCGGCTTCATCGCCGATAGCAAGATCGACGGCAACACCGGTTCCGGCAGCCAGCAGCAGTGGATGTCGCGCAATGCATCGTTCGGCAGCTGGAGCGGTGGCGTGTGGAACATGGTGTTCGTCGGCAGCGACAACGCGCCGCCCGGCAACGCCTGGCCGGGCACGCCGCACACCACGGTGGCGCAGACGCCGTCGGTGCGCGAGAAGCCGTTCCTGACGGTCGGCAGCGACGGGCGCTATGCCGTCGTCGTGCCGTCGGTGCGCAGCAACAGCCACGGCGTGAGCTGGCTGAACAACAACGCGCCGCCGAGCCAGTCGATCCCGATCGCCGACTTCTACGTCGCGAAGCCGGCCGACAGCACCGCCACGCTGAACGCCGCGCTGGCGGGCGGCAAGCACCTGCTGTTCACGCCGGGCGTGTACCACCTGAAGGAGACGCTGAAGGTCACGAAGGCGAACACCGTGGTGCTGGGGCTGGGCCTCGCGACGCTGATCCCGGACGGCGGCGTGACCGCGATGCAGGTGGCCGATGTCGACGGCGTCAAGGTCGCCGGCCTGCTGTTCGATGCGGGCACGACCAGCTCGCCGTCGCTGCTGGAGGTGGGCACGGCGAACGGCACGGCCGATCACTCGGCCAACCCGAGTTCGCTGCACGACCTGTTCTTCCGCGTCGGCGGGGCCGGGCCGGGCAAGGCCGACACCAGCCTGGTGATCAACAGCCGGCAGGTGCTGGGCGACCACTTCTGGATCTGGCGCGCCGACCACGGTGATGGGGTGGGATGGACCGTCAACACGACGCGCAACGGGCTGGTCGTCAACGGTGCCGACGTGACGCTGTACGGCCTGTTCGTCGAGCACTTCCACGAGTACCAGACGCTGTGGAACGGCAACGGCGGCAAGCTCTACTTCTACCAGAGCGAGATCCCGTACGACGTGCCGAACCAGGCGGCGTGGATGAACGGCGCGGCCAACGGCTATGCGTCGTACAAGCTCGGCAGCCAGGTGACGAGCCACCTGGCGACGGGCCTGGGCATCTACTGCTTCTTCCAGACCAACCCGCAGGTCAAGCTGGGCAGCGCGATCGAGGCGCCGACGGCGGCCGGCGTGCAGTTCACCCGCATGGCGACTGTCTCGCTGGGCGGCAAGGGCGAGATCACGCACGTGATCAACGACCGCGGGCCGACGGTGAAGGACGGGGCGAACAACGGGTACCTGGCCCAGTAGCGCGGATGCCCATCCGGGGCGGCGCTCCGGATGGGCTCGAGGGGTGTCATGACCGGGTGCGCCGCTTGGCAGGCGCGGCTTCGCCCGCCGCCCCGTGAAAACAGAAATCCACCAGCGGCCCGATCAGCGCCGACGCGTCGACCCGGCGCCCGCGCTTCACCTCGCCCGCTGCCTGCGCGGCCATGCCCAGCGGGTGCAGCAGCGATTCGGTGATGCTGCCGAACACGCAGGCCGCCGCAACGCGCGTGTCGGCCACGCGCAGTTCGCCGCTCGCCCGGCCGTCGTCCAGGATCTTCTGGAACAGCGCGATGAACTCGGCATGGAACTGCAGCCGCAGCTGCTCGACCTCGTTGTCGGTCGGCTCCTGCACCAGCGCGTACGACAGCCGCCCGCCGTTCAGCGCGCGCTGCGCGAAGCTGCCGATGGCCGCCGCGAGCCGCTCGCGCGCCGTGCCTGCTTGTGCGGCGATCGCCGTCGTGACGTCCAGCTCCTTGCCCGCCTGCACGCGGTACAACTCCAGCAGCAGCTGCGTCTTCGACGGGAAATGCAGGTACAGCGCGCCCGTCGACAGCCCCGCCAGCGCCGCGACAGCCGACATCTGCACGTCGCGCCAGCCGCCCTGCGCCAGCAGCGTCACGCCGGCCTCGATGAAGCGGTCGCGCGCCTCGGCACGCTTGCTCTCGACATAAGGGGTGCGCTGGTACGCCATGCGGGTTGATGAATCGTCTCGGGTCGCCTAAGCTATGAATCCGGATTCAGCTCATGAATCCAGGTTCGATCTTTCACCGGCGCCGTGCTGCTGTCAATGAGTTCCGTCCCCAGCTTTCCCTCGGTTTCGATGCTGACCCTGCAGTCCGGCGACGACACGGTGCCGGCCAGCGACCACTTCCAGGTCGTCTTCGGCATGCAGGGGCGCCTCGAGCTGATGCTGAAGGGCCGCCGCCATGCGGTGCAGGCTGGCCGCGTGCTGGTGATCCCGCCCGGCGAGCAGCGCCGCTGCGCGATGCGCTCCGGCGCGGCCTGCCTGGTGCTGCGCTCCGGCGAGGCCGCCCACCGGGCGGCGCTCGCGCCGCTGGCGGGGCAGGTGCGCTCTGTCCACCCGTCGACCGCCCACCTGATGCGCTACCTCGCCAGCCGCCGGCACGCCGATGACGCGGCCTCGCAGGCCGCGACCATCGAGCTGCTGATCGCGAGCCTGGCCGCCAGCACGCCGCTCGGCGGGCCGCGGCTGCGCCGCAGCATCGACTGGGAGGCGCTCGACCGCTGGGTCGACGAGCGCCTCGACGAGCCGCTGGCCGTCGCCGACCTCGCGGCGCAGGTCCACCTGAGCGCACCGCAGTTCGCGTTGCGTTGCCGGGCCGAGCTCGGCATGAGCCCGATGGCGCTGGTGCGGCGGCGTCGCCTCGCGGCGGCCCGCCGCTGCCTCGACGCCGGCATGCCGGTCTACCAGGCCGCGCTGCAGTGCGGCTACCAGTCGCCCTCGGCGCTGACGGCGGCGCTGCGCCGCGAGCCGCTGCCCGCCTGAAACTGAAGCCTGAACATTTGCAACATCGCTGCGCGACGAAGCAACGTCGTCGCGCGACGAGTGCGACGGGGTCCTCCTCCTACGCTGTGCGACATGTCCCGACCGGGGCATGCCAACCCCCTTTCGAGGACCTCCCGATGAACGCCTTCCTGAAGAAATTGATGACCACCGTTGCCACCGTCGCCGCCGCCTGCAGCGCCGTGCCGGGCCATGCCGCGATCCCGAACGAGCAGTTCTTTCCGGTGCTGGTGTTCCGCACCGGCGCCTACGCGCCGAACGGCGTGCCGTGGGCGAACGGCTTCGTCGACTACCTGAACCTCGTCAACGAGCGCGACGGCGGCATCGGCGGGGTGAAGATCACTTATGAAGAATGCGAGACCGGCTACTCGACCGACCGCGGCGTCGAATGCTACGAACGCCTGAAGGGCAAGGGCCCGACCGGCGCGACCAGCTTCAACCCGCTGTCCACCGGCATCACCTTCGCGCTCGGCGACAAGGTCGCCGCCGACAAGATCCCGCTGATCACGATGGGCTACGGCCGCTCCGAGTCGACCGACGGCAGCGTGTTCAAGTGGAACTTCCCGCTGCTCGGCACCTACTGGGATGCGGCCGACATGCTGGTGCAGCACGTCGCCGCGCGCGAGGGCGGGCTGCCGAAGCTGCGCGGCCGCAAGATCGCGCTGCTGTACCACGATTCACCCTATGGCAAGGAGCCGATCCCGGTGCTGCAGGCGCTGTCGCACCGGCTCGGCTTCGAGTTCACCGCGATCCCGGTGGTGCACCCCGGCGTCGAGCAGAAGGCGGCGTGGCTGCAGATCCGCCAGACCCGGCCCGACCATGTGTTCATCTGGGGCTGGGGCGTGATGAACTCGACCGCGATCAACGAGGCCATCGCGGTGAACTACCCGCGCGATCGCATGTACGGCGTCTGGTGGGCCGGTGCCGAGCCCGACGTGTTGCCCTCGCAGGCGGCCGCTGCCGGCTACAACGCGCTGACGCTGCAGCACAGCGCCGACCAGCGGCGCGTGCACGACGACATCCGCCGCTATGTGTACGGCCGCGGCAAGGGCATCGGCGAGGCGTCGGCGGTCGGCCAGGTGCTCTACAACCGCGGGCTGCTGAACGCGCTGCTGGTGGTCGAGGCGGTGCGCACCGCGCAGGGCCGCTATGGCCGGCAACCGCTGACCGGCGAGCAGGTGCGCTGGGGGGCAGAGCACCTGGCGATCGACGCGACACGCATCGCCGCGCTGGGCATCGACGGCATGCTGCAGCCGCTGCACACCTCGTGCGCCGACCATGAAGGCGCGCACCGCGCGCGCATCCACAGCTGGGACGGTGCGGCGTGGCACTACACCTCCGACTGGTACGAGTCGGACCGCACGCTGCTCGGCCCGATGATGGAAGTGGCCGCCAAGAAATACGCCGCCGACAAGGGCCTCCCCGTGCGCGACTGCAGCAAGGAGGGATGAGCGATGAAGGCCGTCTTCAAGCTGATCCTGCTGCTGCAGGCCTGCGGGACGCTGCTCGCGGCGGCGCATGGCGAGGGCGACCTGCAGGTCGCGTTCGGCGACTACAGCGTCAGCCGGCGCGAGGTCATCGCGACCGGCCGGCCCGACGGCGAGGCCATCGTCGTGGTCGAGAGCCTGGCCCGCACGCGCGTCGATGGCGGCAGCGGCCCGTTCCACGTGGCCAGCGGGCGCTGCATCAGCCTGCGCGGGGCCGGTGTCGTGAGCCGCCGCACCTGCGTGCTGGTCGATCCCGCCGGCGATCGCTTCGTGTTCGAGACGCAGGCCGACGAGGCCGAACTCGAGGGCTACGGCGTGCGGCGCAGCCGGTTGGTGGGCGGCAGCGGCAAGTACACCGGGCTGGTCGGCGAGGTGTTGGCCTACCCGGTGTCGGTCCGCGCCGGTGCGCGCAGCAGCGGCCGGCTGGAGATCCGCTACCGCAGCGCCGGTGCGGCGATGGGAGGGGTGTCATGAGCGCTCCACCCATCGACCGGGCGCTGCTGGACGGCGTGCTCGACGCGTCGCCGCTGCCGGCGGGCTACCGCTTCGAGTTGCTGCGGCGCGACGACATCGGCGCGCTGGTGGCCCACCTCGACCGCTGGTACCCGGACGTGGGCGTCGGCGCGGCGAGCGGCTTCCTGCGCCGCAGCTTCTATGAAAGCGAGGTGCTGCTGCCCGAGGCGCCGGCGCGCAACTTCATCGTCGTCGTGGTGAAGTGCGGCGAGCGCATCGCCGGGATGATCGCGTGCGAACGCGAGCCCGAGGCGCTGACGCTGTACGGCCGCCTGGCCGTCGTCGCGCCCGAGCACCGCGGCGCCGGCCTCGGCCTGCATGCGATTGCCGCGATCGAGCGCGTCGGCCGCGCGCTCGGCATGGGGCTGATCTACGGCATGGCGACGCTGAAGATCCCGCACACCCAGCAGGCCTTCGAGCGGCTGGGCTGGCGGCTGATCGGCATCGTGCCCGGCTACGACCGCGAGATCGTCGGCGCCGGCGGCACGGTGCGGCGCATCTACGAGGCGGTGTACGCGAAGGTGCTGGCGGCGTGCCACGAACTGCAGCACCCGGATCCGCGGCAAATGACGCCTCGCACGCGACAGTTGTTCGAGTTGCTGTTCGCGGGGGCCGAACAACCGACCGAACAAGCGACCGAACAGCCGGCCGAAGAGTCGCCTTCATGAGGACGCGCTTGCGTCAGAATCGCCCCCTGGCGGCCACGACCGCCAGGGAGGACCCACAAGGTGCGCTTCGGACGACAGATGCTCGACCACTGGTGGCTCGACCGCGACGCCACCTACCTGAACCACGGCACCGTCGGCGTCACGCCGCGCCGCGTGCTCGATGCGCAGCAGGCGATGCGCGAGCAGATCGAGCGCCATCCCGCGCGCTTCCTGCTGCGCGAGCTGATGAGCCTCGCGCCGCAGGCGCCGGCCGAACCCACCCGCGTGCGCGCCGCGGCGTCGCGCGTCGCGGCCTTCGTCGGCGCCGCCGGCGATGACCTCGTCTTCGTCGACAACGCGAGCGCCGGCGTCAATTCGGTGCTGCGCTCGCTGCGGCTGCAGGCCGGCGACGAGATCGTGCTGTTCGACCATGCCTATGGCGCGGTGTCGCGCACCGCCGCGTTCGTTGCGCGCGAGCACGGCGCCCGCGTCGTCACGCTGACGCTGCCGTTTCCGCTCGCCGACGCGTCGCTGCCGCAGCGCCTGCTCGAGCCGGTGCTGAACGCCCGCACGCGGCTCGTGATCCTCGACCACGTCACGTCCGAGACCGCGCTGGTGCTGTCGCTCGCGCAGCTCGCCGCGTTGTGCCGCGCGCACGGTGTGCCGGTGCTGGCCGACGGCGCGCATGCGCCGGGCGCGATCCCGCTCGACATCCCGTCGCTCGGTGTCGACTGGTATGTCGCGAACCTGCACAAGTGGGCCTTCGCGCCGCGCGGCTGCGGCCTGCTGTGGGCCGCGCGCGGCCGTCGCGACGGGCTGCACCCGCCAGTCATTTCGTGGGGCCTGGACGTCGGCTGGCACCAGGAATTCGACTGGACCGGCACGCGCGACCCGACGCCGTTTTTGTGCGCCCCCGACGGCATCGATTTCATCACCGGCTTCCTCGGCGAGTCGGCGATGCACGACTACAAGCACGCGCTGGCGCGGCGTGCGGCGCAGCGGCTGGCCTCGCTGTGGGGCCAGCCGTGGGAGACGCCCGACGCGATGACCGGCTGCATGGTCACGCTGCCGTTGCCGGCGCGGCTCGCGCACGGTGATGCGGCGGCGGCCGTGCGATTGAAGGACTGGCTGCTGGACGAGCGCCGCATCGAGGTGCCGGTGATCTCGCGCGGCGATCGCCTGTTCGTGCGGGTGTCCGCACAGGTCTACAACGACGACGACGACATCGAGCGCCTGGCGCAGGCCATCGACGACGCGAGATGACCAAGTCCGTCGTCAAACCCCAAGACACGCCCGAGAGCAGCGCCCGCCGCTTCGCGACCGTGCGCAGCTGGGAGACGTGGCTGGGCAAGCACCACGAGAGCTCCGACGGCCTGTGGCTGCTGATCTCTCGCCCGGGCGCCGAGAAGGGCTCGGTCAGCTACCCCGAGGCGCTCGAGGTCGCGCTGTGCCACGGCTGGATCGACGGACAGAAGAAGGGCCTCGACGAGCAGCACTGGCTGCAGCGCTTCACGCCGCGGCGTGCGCGCAGCATCTGGTCGAAGGTGAACCGCGAGAAGGTCGCGGCCCTCACCGCCCAGGGTCGCATGCAGCCGGCCGGCCAGCGCGAGATCGACCGCGCCAAGGCCGACGGCCGCTGGGAGCAGGCCTACGACTCGCCGCGCAGCGCCACCGTGCCGCCCGACCTGCAGGCCGCGCTCGATGCCGCGCCGGTGGCTGCTGCCTTCTTCAAGGCGCTGAACGGCGCGAACCGCTATGCGGTGCTGTGGCGCGTCCAGACCGCGAAGAAGCCCGAGACCCGCGAGCGCCGCATCGCGACGCTGGTCGCGATGCTCGCCCGCCACGAGAAGCTCCGCCCGTGACCCCGATGGCTGGCGCAACATCTGCTTCATCGTTGGCGATGGACAGCTCACCGTTGGTAACACGTCGACTTCTTCAAGTTTCCTGCCGTGACTTTTCTCACGAGGCCCCGCGATGTATGACGACCACCTCCCGGCCGCCCCACGCGCTCGGATCAAATGAGTGCCCACCGCCGGATTCGCAGCGATGAACCTCCGACCATGACGACGCCTCGCGCTCCCAAGAGACCCGACTTCGGCCCGACCACGCAGTTCGACACCGTGCCGGCGAGCGACGTGCTGCTGGCGGGTGCGCGCGTCGGCGGCTTCCGCATCGTCGAGCTGCTCGGCCGTGGCGATTCGGGCGTCGTGTACCTGGCGCTGGATTCGTCGCTGCAGCGGCAGGTGGCGATCAAGGAATACTTTCCCGCCACGCTCGCGCAGCGCGACGACGGCCTGCGCGTGGTGCCGCGGCGCAGCGGCGATGGGGCCGCCCTCGAGGCCGGCCGGCGTGAGTTCGTGCAGCGTGCGAAGTTGTTCGCCCGCTTCGAGCATTCGGCGCTGATCCGGGTGCAGAGCCACTGGGAAGAGAACGGCACCGCCTACTACGCGATGAATTTCGTGCCGGGCCCGAACCTGGCCGGTGCGTTGAAGGCCTTGCCGCGTGCGCCCGACGAAGCCTGGCTGCGCGCGATGCTGACGCCGGTGCTCGATGCGGTCGACCTGCTGCACGCGGCGCAGGCCCACCACGGTGGCATCTCGCCCGAGGCGATCGTCGTGCGCGGCGTCGGCGTGCCGGTGCTGCTGGCCAGCACGCCGCCGCCCACCGACGAGAAGCCGCTGGCGCCGCCCGGGGCCYGGAGCGACCTGCGCGCGCTCGCCAGCGTGCTGCACGCGGCGGTCACCGGCCAGGCCGCGCTCGGCTCGGCGGTGCCGCGCGTGCACCGGCCGCTGACCGGGTTGCCGTACGACCCGCGTTTCCTGTCGGGCATCGACCGCGCGCTGTCGGTCGACCCGCGCCAGCGCCTGCGCAGCGTGGCCGAGTTCCGCCGCTGCCTGGGAT